>NZ_JACAXD010000020.1:0-51799 GCF_013391485.1 Acinetobacter sp. SwsAc5 | reverse complement strand
GTGACATATTTGATAGCCAACTTTTTAAAGGGAACCCATCCCAAAGAGCGCCTTGCTGATTTTTTATTGCTGACACGCCATTTCAGCTTTGCCTTTTTAAATTGCTTTCTTCGGGTGACTAATTCTTCAGTTACAGCCTGAATGGTTTGACTATGTAAATTACATTCTTTGGATGTGCCTTTCGTATATTTGGCAATATCAAAAGCAGAGAGAAATTCAACTTTCCGCTTCAAATGCCTAAACCCTAAATCATTGACATAATTCCAGACGAAGTTCACTTCTGATGCTAGTTGGTCTAACACCTTGCAATGTTTGTCTTTTATACGTAATTTAAGGGTTTTCATGTACTTATATTAACAATCAAAACTCAAGGAAAATAGTCCTTAGTTAAATCAAACGACACTTTATGTCGTGTCGCTTATATCTCTGACCTGAAGGACTGAGTTTTACGCTCCATTTGATAAGGTATTTGATAAAAATTTTTTAAAGCTATTTGCTCTGCACTTTTTCAACATAATATCTAACTTAGAAAACAAAAGCGAACCTTCCAAGATTCGCTTATTGAATTTTTAAACTTATTCTTCTGGATACTCAAAACGATAGCCCACGCCATACACTGCTTGAATCCATTCATGACGATTTCCCGTTTCGGCAGCGTCAGAAATTTTACGGCGCAAGTTTTTAATGTGGCTATCAATTACACGATCTGCCACTTCAAAACTGTCAGGGTTAATATGATCTAGCAACTGCGCACGTGAATACACCTGCCCGACATGCTCTAAAAACAATTCCAATAAACGGAATTCGGTTGGGGTCAAATTCAAGGTTTTTTGCTGATACCAAATACGCTGCTGCGCTTTATCCATACGGAATAAATCATTGCTTTCGGGTTCAACTTTACGTTCCAAACGGCGCAACACCGCTTGTACACGTGCTACCAACTCTTTCGGGCTAAAAGGCTTACACACATAGTCATCTGCGCCCATGTTTAGACCTAGTACCCGATCAATTTCTTCAGTACGTGCTGTGACCATAATAATAGGCACATCGGACTGTTCACGCACTTTGCGGCAAATGGTCAAACCATCCATACGCGGTACCATTAAATCTAAAATCATCAAGCTCGGTTTACGCTGCAAAAAGCTGTCATAGGCCTCTTGTCCATCATGAAACATACTGACTTCAAAACCAGCAGCTTCTAAATAATCTCGCACCAATTGGGCAAGTTCAATTTCATCTTCAACCAGCAAGATATGTTTCATGCACGATTCCTTAAAGTCCTTCAAGATTTGATTGTTTTAGGAAAGCTTAATTTGCAACGTAAACCACCCAATGGTGAATGTGCAAAACTTAACTCTCCGCCCAATGCTTTGGCAATTTTGACCGATAAAGCCAGACCTAAACCTGTCCCACCTGTGGCGCGTGTACGTGAATCATCGGCACGATAAAAACGCTCACCCAAACGTGCCAATTGTTCATCACTTAAACCAAACGGACTGTCATCTACATACACTGTCCATTCTGTTGCACTTTGACTGGTGTGAATATGCACCTGCCCACCCGCTTCGGTATAGCGAATACTGTTACTCAATAAGTTGAGCATAATTTGCTTAAAACGGTCTATATCCAATTGTAATTGCGTGCCTTCACCCGACACGATCACGTCCAACTGCGCTTGTTCAAATTTCGGCTTGAAGCTTTCAATTTCCTGCTCAATCACTTGCCATGGATCAATGGTCGCAAAATAGCATTTCAACTGCATAGCCTCAGCTTGCACTAAGTCTGATAAATCCTGAGTGAGTTTTTTCAGACTGTTGACCTGATGCATCATCGCAGCCAAATGTTCTGGCGTTGCTTTGCGAATACCATCCTGCATAGCTTCAATTTGCGCCTGCAATACGGCCAACGGGGTTTTCAACTCATGTGAAGTATCTGCCACCCACTGACGACGTGAAGTTTCATGTTGATCTAAAATCACCGCCAAATGATTCAACTCGGTAGATAAATCACCCAATTCATCATTACGATTGACCTTGACCTGATGTTGATAATGGCCTTTAGTTAATTCACGTGTGCCATTTAATAAGCGCTGAATTGGCTTTTTAAAGTAGGTCGCCAACAATAAGGCAGCAATCAAGCTCGCCAAAATACTTAAAGCATAAGCCAACAATAAATAACGAGTTTGTTTACTAAAAAAATTAATACTTAAAGCATCTTCCTGATCTAACACAGGTTTTAAGCCCAGATAACCCACGATTTTTTCACCGACCATAATTGGACGAAAGGAAATTTGAGTTTCAGCAGGCTCTCCCACTACAAATTGCCGCTGAGCATCATATAAAGATAAGCGTGAACTCAAGCCTAAACGGTCAGGCATCGAAATAAATTGTTTTTTTCCAGATGATTCTGTCGTGTTTTGGTGTCCTTCATTTTTACGATCAGGACGGAAAGCATTCTGATTGGCACTCAAAGGAAATACTAAACCTTCAAATGGCTGAAATTGTGAAGGTAAATTCAGCTCTAACCAGCGAAGTTCTTCCGCATTGGCTTGTCGTTTGCCTGGCTCAGGCTCGACTACACTCGAGTTTACATTGGCGAGGGTGTGTTCCTGAAAATAACGCTGCTGCAAAGCAATATCATACTGACGACGCAACCACCACCGCGATAAACGGTCATAATTATCAGGCGCAGCTTCACCTTCAATTTGGAGAATTTGCGCCTGAATGGCATTGCCCCAATCGTGATATACCGCATAGACTTCTGCCAAGTTTTGAGTGAGCAAGTCCAGCTTTTGCATTTCGACATCGGCCACATATTTGCTGAAGTTTCGCTGCATATTGACATGCAATACCCCCAAGCTGACCGTGGTAATCAGCAAGGTCGTCAGCAGCACTGTTAAGAACAGGCGTAATGCGATGGGTATACGGCGAATTTTCAAAAGCGCAATCTCAGCTTTTTTTGTCGATTTTGAGCATTGTAACCAACAGTGCTAGAAAAAACTCTCCATTGTTTCTACATCTTTATTATTTAATCTTTAATCATCCAAAATCACATGCTCTTGTATGGGGGAATTTAGAATGAATAAGATGACAAAAATTGCTTTAGCCACTGCCAGCGTTTTATCTGTAGGTGCGTTGACTGCCTGTCAATCCACCCAAGCACCAAAAGATATGAAGCAGTCGCAATATATGCATGGTCATTATCAGAAAGACCGTCACATGACGCCTGAACAACGCAAACAATTTGAAAAAATGCGTACTGAACGTAAACAAGTCATGCAAGACATTAAAAAAGCCTGCGATGGCAAAGCGGTGGGTTCAGCAGTCCAAGTCAAAGCAGGTGAGCAAACACTAGAAGGCACATGTGCGATTACATTTAAACCGAACCGTGATGAAATGAAACGTGGTGAACATCACCCAATGCGTGCCGATAAAGCCGATCGTGGTCAATTCCGTGGCATGCATATGCATCGTGGCGAACCACTAACCGATGCGAAACGTGCTGAGTTAACCCAGCAATACGATCAACGTTTAGCTGAACGTCAAGCGCGTCAACAAGCTGCGACCAAAGCCTGCCAAGGTCAAACCGATGGTAAAGCCGTGCAGCTAAAAGTCGGCATACAAACAATAGATGGCAAATGTATCGTTCACTTCCAGCCTAAAGCACCTGTTTCAGCACCGGATAAGGCTGCTTAAGCCACTCTAAAAAGCATAAATAGATAAAAAAGGCGCAAATTGCGCCTTTTTTATTGGACATATCTCTTTACGGTTTTGACTATTTGTATCATTTCAAATTCAGCAAAACTATTTACACTCAAACAACTTAGCCATTTCAAGGTAAAAATCTTTGACTTTACAGTCACCAAGAAATGCTATGCAGATGCTTGTACCGAATTAGAAGATGTTGCACGATTACAACCAATGCAACACGGCATGTCTAATAAGGCATGCGCTGAAATCCATTTAAAATATAACGCTGGTCAAACCAGTATTGAGGAAACCGATATGCCACAATACAAAGCGCCTTTACGTGATATGCAATTTGTTTTGCATGAATTATTAAATGCCGAAGATCACTATTCAAAATTACCTGCATTCCAAGAAAACGTAAGCCGTGAATTGGTTGACCAATATTTGGAAGCTGCAGCAGATTTCTGTGAAAATGAACTTTCTCCAATCAACCAAAACGGTGACCGTGAAGGTTGTACTTGGAATGATGGCGTGGTGACTACACCAACGGGCTTTAAAGAAGCGTATCAAAAATATATCGAACTCGGTTTCCCATCACTTTCAGCTGAAGAACAATACGGTGGTCAAGCATTACCTGTTTCTTTAGGTAACGTTATTTCTGAAATGGTTGGTACTGCAAACTGGGCTTGGGGCATGTACCCTGGTTTATCGCACGGCGCAGTACGTACTTTAGAACACCATGGTTCTCAAGAACAAAAAGATGCTTATTTACCAAAACTAGTTTCTGGTGAATGGACAGGCACCATGTGCTTAACCGAATCTCACGCAGGTTCTGACTTGGGTATTATCCGTACCAAAGCTGAACCACAAGCAGACGGCAGCTATGCAATCTCTGGCGAGAAAATCTTTATCTCTGCTGGTGAACATGACATGGCAGAGAACATTATCCACATTGTACTTGCTCGTCTTCCTGGTGCACCTAAAGGTACTAAGGGTATCTCTTTATTCATCGTGCCAAAATTCAACCTCAATGCTGACGGTTCTGTAGGCGAGCGCAACGGCGTACGCTGTGGTTCAATCGAACACAAAATGGGGATTCATGGTAACGCGACTTGCGTGATCAACTTTGATAACGCGAAAGGCTTCCTAATTGGCCCTGAAAACCGTGGTCTAAACTGCATGTTCACGTTCATGAACACTGCACGTATCGGTACAGCGGTACAAGGTCTTGCAGCATCTGAAGGTTCTTTCCAAGGTGCGTTGACTTATGCCAAAGACCGTTTGGCAATGCGCTCACTTTCTGGTCCGAAAGCCCCTGAAAAAGAAGCAGATCCAATTATTGTGCATCCTGCTGTACGCAATATGCTATTGACTCAAAAAGCGTTTGCTGAAGGTGGTCGCGCATTAGTGTATCTGTTGTCTCTACACGCAGATATCGTGGAGCAAGGTGCAACCGAAGAAGAGCGTAAATACTCTGACAACATCTTGTCTTTATTGACGCCAATTGCAAAAGCATTCTTAACTGAAACAGGTTCTGAATCTGCAAAACACGGTGTACAAGTCTTCGGTGGTCATGGCTTCATTTCTGAGCATGGCATGGAACAAATTGTGCGTGATACACGTATTTCATGCTTGTACGAAGGTACAACTGAAATTCAAGCACTCGACTTGTTAGGTCGTAAAGTTTTGGGTACACAAGGTGCAATGTTGAAAGACTTCACCAAAATCATCCATAAATTTGCAGAAGCCAACAAAGACAACGCAGCAATGCAAGAATTTGTTGAACCGCTCGCAGCGCTCAATAAAGAATGGGGCGATTTGACCATGCAAATTGGTATGCGTGCAATGCAAAACCCTGAGGAAGTAGGTGCTGCAGCAGTAGACTACATGTACTTCTCTGGTTATGTAACACTAGCTTACCTATGGGCACGTATGGCATTGGTCGCTCAAGAAGCACTTGCAGCAGGCACAACCGATGTAGACTTCTATAATGCTAAAGTGACGACTGCACGTTTCTACTTCAAGAAAATATTGCCACGTGTTCGCTCACACGTAGACGTGATTGCAACAGGTGTAGAGCCACTATTTGCATT
The DNA here is from genome assembly GCF_013391485.1 of Acinetobacter sp. SwsAc5. Lineage (NCBI taxonomy): Bacteria > Pseudomonadati > Pseudomonadota > Gammaproteobacteria > Moraxellales > Moraxellaceae > Acinetobacter > Acinetobacter sp. SwsAc5. Next base: position 46,017 of record NZ_JACAXD010000020.1, on the reverse strand, counting down.
AGATGCTGAACACTTTGCTTTCTAAGCGAAAATTGAAACTCGCTAAATATTGAACATATTTAGCGGGATATTCAAAATGTTGTACTCTTGAGTACAGAAATTGAGAAAGGACGGTCATAGCATTGACAGTCCTTTTTCTTTATAAATAAAGCATTCTTTCGCTTTAGTGGTCTACAACATTCACAATTGTAGATTACACTGAACTCAACGAATCAAGATTCAAACAATAAACAGGTGAACTCACATGCCAATTTATAATGCCCCACTTGCCGATATGAAATTCATCTTAAATGATGTATTCAATGCAGAACAATTCTGGCAAAACAATGAAAACCTCGCTCACCTTGATGCTGCAACGGCTGAAGCAATTTTGGAAGAAATGGCAAAATTTGCCCAAAATGTGACGTTGCCTATTAACCGTAGCGGTGATGAAGAAGGCGCGACCTATAACAATGGCGAAGTCACCACACCTGCTGGATTTAAAGAAGCATTTAAACAATATGCCGAAGGCGGCTGGATTGGTTTAGGCGCAGATGAAGAATGGGGTGGTCAAGGCATGCCAAAAATGCTGACAGTATTGTCAGATGAAATGCTGTTTGCCACCAACCCATCCTTCATGTTGTATCCACTGCTATCTGTCGGTGCAGGCATGGCATTAAGCAGTTATGCATCACAAGAACAGAAAGAAACCTATTTACCTAAAATTTACTCAGGTGAGTGGTCAGGTACCATGTGTTTGACTGAACCACATGCAGGAACAGACCTCGGGATTATTAAAACCAAAGCAGAACCAAATGCAGACGGTACGTACAACATCACAGGGACTAAAATCTTTATTACAGGTGGTGATCACGACCTCGCAGAAAACATCATTCACTTAGTTTTAGCGAAAACACCAGACGCTCCTGCAGGTTCACGCGGTATTTCTTTATTCATCGTGCCAAAATTCTTGGTGAATGAAGATGGTTCGTTGGGTGAGCGCAACCCAGTAGGTCCAGGCTCAATCGAACACAAAATGGGCATTAAAGCCTCTGCAACTTGTGTGATGAACTTTGATGGTGCCAAAGGCTACTTAGTGGGTAAAGAAAACGAAGGCTTGGCTGCCATGTTCGTAATGATGAACTACGAACGTCTGTCTATGGGAATTCAAGGTTTAGGTGCATCTGAATTTGCCTATCAAAATGCTGCGCAATATGCGACTGACCGTATTCAAGGCCGTAGTGCATCGGGCGTAAAATCACCAAACAAAGCAGCGGATAGCATTTTGGTGCATGGCGATGTGCGTCGTATGCTGCTCAATGCACGTGCCAATAACGAAGCTTCACGTGCATTTGCGGTATATGTGGGTCAACAATTGGATATCACTAAATTCTCTACCGATGCAGAAGCTGTGAAAAAAGCCAATGACCGTGTTGCACTGTTAACCCCAATTGCCAAAGCCTACTTAACCGATACTGCTTTCAATGCGACACTTGATGCGCAAATGTGCTTCGGTGGTCATGGTTATATCCGTGAATGGGGTATGGAGCAATGTGTTCGTGATTTACGTATCGCCCAAATTTATGAGGGTACTAACGGCGTACAATCGCAAGACTTGATTGGTCGTAAAACCATTAAATGTAATGGCGAATTTATTGCAGAATACATTGCAGAAATCCGTGACTTTACCAATGGTTTAGATGCAGACCTCAACTTCATTAAAGATGCAACTTTAGATGCAGCCACTGAAGTTGAATCTGTGACCCAATACGTTTTAAATGCAGCCAAAGAAAATGTAGATTTCCCGAACGCAGCAGCGGTTGATTATTTACATGCGGTAGGTTTGCTCAGCTTCTCATATATGTTTGCGCGCATTGCCAATGCAGCCAAGCAAAAAGAGGGTGAGTTCTATCAAAACAAATTGTCATTGGCACTGTACTTTGTACAACGTATTTTGCCAGAACTGGCTTTACGCATTACCAAAGTGAAAGCGGGTGCAGAAGTGGTAATGAACTTCAGTGAAGATTACTTCACCAACCAGTCTTAATTAATACAGTATCGCAAAAACGCCTGAATCATCAGGCGTTTTTTTATACTAAATTTTATATACCTATTCTAATTTGTGCATGAAATTTGCATCACCTTTGTTGAAGTCTGAATATCCATACTTAAACAGGAGGTGAAAATGGCAGTACGTCGTTCAAAAATAGATAAAAATATTCAAGCAGTTGAAAGCCTATTAGACAAATATGGAAATTGGGCAGTAGAAAGTTTTCATTATCTTGCGCTCTTTATCATTGGCTGTATGGTCATTTGGTCTGCTGGACATACGGTAATTGATATTTTCACCATCAAACAATATGCCACTATTGATGACATCTTATTGCTTTTTATCTATTTAGAACTAGGAGCAATGGTTGGTATTTATTTTAAAACCAATCACATGCCTGTACGTTTTTTAATTTATATTGCCATTACCGCACTAACCCGTTTGCTAATTTCAGATATTCAACACGACCATAAAGCTGATCTCGATTTAGTGATTATTACTGGTTCAATTTTAATTTTAGCCGCTGCAATTTTAGTGGTGCGTTTTGCATCTTGGCATTACCCTTCCGTTATTCGAGACAAGCACAGTGAAAAGCCTTTAGCACAAGGCAAAACCCCTCGCCCAGAAGATGATGAATTGGCGTAAAAATCTAAAATAGGTCAAAAAAATGCTTCTAGATACTCAATATCTAGAAGCATTGATCTCTATGATTTCACTTTTTTCTCAACGATTTGCCACCAACACATAACGCCCATGTTCAAAAATCCAGTACATACCTCGTGGCTGAGCGGGTAAACCCAAGTGCTGCCAGTCGGTCACCACACGATAGGTCGAACTTTCAATATGTGCGCTACTTGGCTCACCATTTACCCAACTGTAACTTTGGTGGTTATATTGCACAGTACTTGGCGCATTGTATTGAATATTGATGCCACTACGAATCGTGGGCTGCCCCCACTGCGGCACAGGTCGTTGATGGTATGGATAATGTGGTGAATAGGAATAGGGTTGCTGTGAATGATAAGGTCGATGCTGCGGATAAGCAGGACGATGCTGTGGCGAATAAGGATGATGCTGATCACGCTGTGTATTGACGCCTGTATATCCTGCCCAACGATTGGTTTCGGCCAAGCTCTGCATCGACACACCTAAAAATAGCATGCCACTCAATGCAGTTAAAATCGCCACTTTCATATCTAGCACTCCTATTTTCATATTTTTATTCTAAGCTCAAATTAAGGATAAACAATGAATAAAAAATCAGCAATTTTAAACTTTCCTCCATACAGATTTCACCGACAAAGCTCGCCATTTATGAAATATCTACAGCCCCTATGCTAAGATACATTTTTTTTGAAATTGGATGAAACCTCGTGCCTGAATTAAATTTTGACCGCCTTCATCAGTTTTTCTGCAAAGTTCCGAGTGTACAGCAAGCCCGTGTAGACGCTTATGGTTCAGACGGTCAGCATGCATGGTGGTTCAAATTTCAAATTGATGTAGAACATCCATTGGCATGGCAAACTGTGCAGGAATTGGGACATGTGCTGAATTATATTTCCAGAGATGAGCGCTTGCCGACTCAATTCTTACCTGTTTCACCGCCACCGTATATGAATGGTGAAGCCAAAGATTTTTTATCGTGGGTGATTCAATGTAACCATCCAGAATTTAGCCCAGATGTGGTTTGTGACTGGCTAGAAGCGCGTTTACCGAATCCTGTAGATGATGAAGCGCAATGGAAAATCAAAACCGATATTGCCGAGTTAGATCAAATGAGTGATAAAGATTTGGATGAAATGGTGCCGCCAAATCCTATAAAGTAATATTCGGCTCAAAAAAATCCCTCTTTCAACAAGAGGGATTTTTGAGTTCAAGGCATAGAATTTAAAATCAAAAGGTCGATAAACCACTCCATTCCATAAAGCGATACAGCGCATATTTCCACTTCGACTCATCGGCATACACCGCATAATCCACACTCATATTTTTACCCTCAAGGTTTGACCATGCGGTATTAAAATAGTGTTGAGCATCCTGAAATACAGGGTCTTGCACCTGTCCGACCACACGCAAGTTGCTTTCTAAATTATAGTTTTTTAAATTACGTGCGGTGAAATTGGCAGAACCTAAAATCAATTCGGCCTGTGTTGCATTCGATTTCATCAGCATTTTATTGTGGCATTGCTCGCCTTGGGTATTACACCAACGTACTTTCACCCCTGCAGCATGCAATTCTGCTGCCACTTGTCGATTTGGAATGCCATTTTTTTCACGTCCAAAAGCATCTTTATTCGGGTCCAATAATACTCGCACTTGTACGCCACGTTGTTGTGCAGCAATCAGTGCCTTGATGATTTGTCGCTCCGATAAATAGAACATCGCCAAGTCCAGATGTTCTTGCGCTTTGGTCTGCCGAATCAGTGTCAAACTGCCCTCTAAAATGGCTTGTTCAGTGAGGATTTGCACTTGAGGATAGGACGAATCTGCCTCAAACTCCCCCACAATCACCCCAGACAGATTGCCCTGCGACATTCGCGCGACGGCTTGTTCTGTTTTCAACACATCTACTGCGGTATTGCCCGTCACCAATAACGCGCTGTTGGAATGACGTGAACTGCCATCATGTGGATTAAACGACGTGACCAATGCTTTCCAGCCTTCGGCAGTATCGACCACCATGGTTTTACGATGATTAGCTTTAAAATTGAACAAGCTGAAATAACTGCGCAAGGTAATTTTATCTTTACCGAAAGGACTGGGTAGCCAACCCTTTTCGGCATTATTTGAAATGCCCTGACAGCAGAGATACCAAAACCCCGACCACAAAGGATTCGATGCGCGCAGCGGGGTTAAATCTGTTTCAATCACATCAATGCCCGCCTGACGCAATTGACGATAATGTTCAGGTGCAATGCCACCATATACCGAATTAATGGGATCAGTAATGACTTTGATTTCAATATTGGGCTGCAGCTGACGTTTATGAATTAAAGCATCGGTGAGTTGCTGTGTCAGTGGCTGATGCTGCTGTTTAGATGTTCCCACTTCAGGATTAAACAAGAACATATCCAATACAATCGTGCTTTGTGCTGCATCAATCAGCCCTAAAATTTCATTAAAAATTTGATGCTGTTGTTGCTGAACACCTTGCGCGTCGATATAGGTCTGATCGGCAATAAATTTAATAGGCGCATGACGTAACTTTCCAGTGTAATTCAGCCCTTCGGGCAATGGTTTTAAGCTGTGGTAGGTCGCAGACGCCAAATAACCTAAAGCCAGAAAACTTATAATAAGTCCCACATACGCCCGAGGCGACCAATTCAATTTTTGATGAATTCGCTGAAAGATACGCATAACAAAAAACCTAGTCCGATGCGCTCAGACTAGGTTTAATTGTTTGGATTTTCAAGAGGATTTCTGTGTTTTCACGCAGACATCCTGCTCAAAGCAAATTGAATTTTAGAAGCCAAATTCCACACCAACTGTAAAGTTACGACCCACTTGTGGAATATTCGACAAGAATGAGGCATGTGAATACACTTCATCATCGAGCAAGTTGTTGGCTTTAAAATACACACGGTAATCTTGTTTGTTGGCATAGTTGCCCGCATAAGCCACACCAACATTGACCATATTATAGCCTGCTGTTTCTTGCTCTAAATAAGCAACCTTGTCTTGTTTGAAGACACGATAATATTCCGCCATACCCGACCAACCATCGGCAAAGTTGGCATCCACTTTAGTCCCCAAACGCCCTGCAGGTACGCGTGGTGCATTTTGATTGTCAATCTCACCACGGACATAATCACCAAACACACTGAGTTTATAATCTGGGCTGATCTGATACCCTAGCTTGGCTTCTGTGCCATAAAACTTGGCTTTGTCTTGTTGATAATCAATTAAACGGAAAGTTTCCTTATGGTCGGTAGTCGCACCATAAATATAATTATCAAACCAGTTATGATAGACATGCAACGAATAATCCAGTTTGTCAGCTTCATAGTGCAAACCAAGTTCTAAATTATTCGACTTTTCCACATCTAAATTTGCATTGCCACGCTCATAGGTGTTGGTTGCAAAGTGGATTCCATTGGCATAAAGCTCTTGCGCCAATGGTAAACGCTGCTGATGTGAACCTGTAAGGGATAGTTTATAGTTAGGTGCAAACTGCCAGTTGGCTGCGGCAGAAGCAGATACACCTGTATCTGAATAATCTTTTTTCTGAGCATCGACATCAATTTTTTGATGTTCAACCCGTGCACCGAGTTCAACATGCACATCGCCAAATTGTTTATGTTCTAAACCGAATAAACTATATTTTTGAGTTTTTGTATCTGGCATAGGCACGGTTTCATGAGAATGATCGCCGTGTTGTTCTACTTGTCCAGTTAAATCAATTTTTTGCTGACTATACTGTGTACCAAACATCCCTTCCCAACCCGCAATAGGTTGATGAACCAACTCTAATCGAGCATCGTAGCCTTTGCTTTTAAAGTTACTAATGACTTTGTTTTCTTCTAATTCATCATGTTCATAATCGGTAAAGCTGGCATGCGCACGCAGTTTCTCAAAGCCAGCAAAGGGCTGATCAAGCTCGGTACGTAAATCATAACGGTGTGATTCCAAATCAATCCACGGGCCACCATGTGCATGTTCGTGTTCGTCATGTGGATCTGGTTGTGGTGCAGGGTCATGACTTCCGCAATGCAATTTATTTCCATGTGGATGGCAATCATGATACTCATGACTATGCCCTGGCAAACCATATTTGTCCTGACGGTTACTGTACGACAACCCCACAAAACCACGGTCATGAATCCATGATCCACCAATATTCACCGTTTGGCCTTCGGCAAAGGTATTGTCTACACGGCGTTCTTTTACCAACTCTTCATGTTCATGTGTATGGGTTGAGCCATCTGGTTCAACATGTACTTCTGTATGATGATGCTCTACCCAATAGTTTGGGGTAATGTAATGATTGGCTTTACGTTTTGAACCTTCAATACGCAGCGCAAATTGATCACTGAGTGCTGCAGTTACCCCCGCACTCACTAGCTTTTCATCGCTACCTGTGTTGTAACGTAAACCTACCTGTCCTTCTAAACCATTATTTGGCATTTGAGTTGGAATTTTTTGATCGGTCACATTAACTAAGCCACCAACCGTTCCTGCACCATAAAGTAATGTTGATGGGCCACGAATAATTTCAACTTGTTTGGCTAAAATCGGATCTACAGTGATAGCATGGTCTGGTGAAAGCATAGACACATCGGCAGTTTCTGAAGCATGTTGCAGCACTTTAACCCGAGGGCCATCTTGTCCACGAATCACAGGGCGGCTAGAACCTGAGCCATATTGATTGGAATATACACCTAGCTCATCTGACATTGCATCACCTATAGTGGTACTGCGCTCTGCCAAAGTTTTTTGATCAATCACATGATCGGCCACTGCAAAGTCTGCAGCAGTTTGCACCAAAGGATGTGCTTGTAACTGAATGGTTGCCAGTTGTGTGCTACTGCTTTCAGTATTGGCGAATGCTGCAGGTGTCAGCACTGAAAAAATGGAAAGTGTTATTAAATTTTTATGGAACGACATGACCCATGCTCAAATTAGCAAAAATAATTGATGTTATAATATAACATTTCATTAACATTGCAATAAAAAACATTGTTATTCTGTATTCTCAATTAAGCTATTCACCACAATTTATTCTGATTTTTTATATTCTTTACTTTGAATTGGTATGCCCTTTACGCTCTCACATGCGGTACTTGCCCCACCACTCGCCAAGCTTTCAGGACAACGTCTGCCCATCGCTGCACTTGCGATAGGTACGATGTTGCCAGATTTACACCGTCTGTTTACTTTGCGTCATGATCCCACTCCACATTTATGGTCAGCATTGCTGTATCCAAATTTATTATTGGGTCTTGTCTTTTGTGCGCTGTGGTATTTACTCTATCGCCCTGCATTGTATCGCTTTGTGGGCGTGCATCACCCGTTAAATCTAAACACGATAAAATCTGTACTTGGGTTTGTATGTGGCTTGATTCTGGCCTTACTGATTGGCAATGCCACCCATTTAATTTGGGATGGTTTAACCCATCACGACTTTCGTAGTTTTGCCTTTCAGGATTTTTTAGCGCAATCGGTACAATTAGGCACAGGTATTTATCCGATGCATCGCGTACTACAAATTGGCAGTTCTATTTTGGCGCTGCCTTTTTTGTTATGGATGAGCCTGCATTATTATCGCAAGCATCGGCAGGTCAGTTCTGTAAGCACTAAAATTCGCGTTTATGCCATTGCTCTAATTATCTTGTCGATTGTATTTGGTGGTTTTTCCCTTTGGGATTATGCGCGTTATATCCCCGATGCGACTTGGCAAGCCGAACTGTATTATTTTACGGGACGTGCCATCAATGAGTTTAGCCAAGGGGCATTACTCATGTTCAGTTTAGGTTGTCTGTTATTTTTGTTTTTGGATCGGTAAGGGTAGATAAAATAAAGTCAAAGCTCATCACTTTATCCTGAATCTTGCTGCATTATCCTATTTCAGACACATTCCTTGTAAAAACCCACTGTTTTTGCAGCAGGTTCTTGTAGCCACATGCCCAAAGAGGCATAATCCTACCTTTGCTAAAGGCGGTGCGCTGTTTACGTATTCGCTTCCTTAACCCATATAGTTGGATTTTTAACGCTATGATGCGAACTCATTATTGCGGTTCTTTAACCGAAGCTCAAATTGATCAAACCGTGACCCTGTGTGGTTGGGTACACCGTCGTCGTGACCACGGTGGTGTAATTTTCCTAGACATGCGTGACCGTGATGGTCTTGTGCAAGTCGTAATTGACCCAGATACCCCAGAAGCATTTGCAACTGCAGATAAAGCACGTTCAGAATTTGTATTAAAAATCACAGGTCGTGTACGTCGTCGCTATGCAGGCACAGAAAATGCCAATATGGTCAGTGGACAAATTGAAGTTTTAGGCAAGGAAATTGAAGTTCTTGCAGCATCTGAAACGCCTCCGTTCCCATTGAACGATGAAAATACCAACATTTCAGAAGAAATTCGTTTGAAATACCGTTTCTTGGATATCCGTCGTCCAGAAATGTTAGATCGCTTACGTTTCCGTTCAAAAGTCACCAACCTGATTCGTAACTATTTAGATGATCATGGTTTCTTGGATGTTGAAACACCAATTTTGACACGTGCAACGCCTGAAGGTGCACGTGACTATTTAGTGCCAAGCCGTGTATCTAACGGTAGCTTCTATGCTCTACCACAATCGCCACAATTATTTAAACAATTGTTGATGGTGGGCGGTATTGACCGTTATTACCAAATCGCTAAATGTTTCCGTGACGAAGATTTACGCGCAGACCGTCAGCCTGAATTTACTCAAATCGACATTGAAACATCGTTCATGAGTGACGATGACATTATGGATTTGATGGAAGGCATGACCGTGAAGATGTTCGATGAACTTCTAGGCGTGAAATTCGACAAATTCCAACGTATGCCATATTCGGAAGCGATGCGTGATTATGCGTCTGATAAGCCAGACTTGCGTATTCCACTGAAACTGGTAGACGTTGCTGACTTGATGCAAGACGTTGAGTTCAAAGTATTTGCTGGCCCAGCGAAAGATCCGAAAGGTCGTATTGTTGCGCTTCGTGTTCCTGGCGCGGGTTCATTGCCACGTAGTGCGATTGATGAATACACCAAATTTGTAGGCATCTATGGTGCGAAAGGTTTGGCGTATATTAAAGTCAATGAGCTTGAAAAAGGCATCGAAGGCTTACAATCTCCAATTGTGAAATTTATTGAGCCAATCGTGCTTGATTTATTAAAACGTGTAGGCGCTGAAAATGGCGACATCGTATTCTTTGGTGCAGATAAAGCCAAAGTGGTCAACGATGCGATGGGCGCACTGCGTGTCAAAATCGGTCACGATTTGAACCTTGCAACCTGCGAATGGGCACCGCTTTGGGTGGTTGACTTCCCAATGTTTGAAGAAACAGATGATGGTAAATGGACCTCTGTGCATCACCCATTCACTTTGCCAAAATCAAGCGTTGAAGATGTAAAGAGCAACCCAGGTGAAGCTTTATCTGTTGCGTATGACATGGTATTGAACGGTACTGAAATTGGTGGTGGTTCACTGCGTATTTATACTTTAGAAATGCAAAAAGCGATTTTTGAAGCTTTAGGTATTGAAGAAGAAGAAGCCGAAGAGAAATTCAGCTTCTTACTGAATGCGTTGAAATATGGTGCGCCTCCGCACGGTGGTTTGGCATTTGGTTTAGACCGTTTGGTGATGTTGATGACAGGCGCATCGTCTATTCGTGATGTAATTGCCTTCCCGAAAACTAAGACAGCTGAATGTCCATTGACTCAAGCACCAGCACCAGTTGAAGCGACTCAATTGCGTGATTTGGGTATTCGTTTACGTGAAAAACCAAAAGCAGAATCTCAAGAATAAGTTTTGAGAATGTGAGAAGAACCCTGCAAATTTGCAGGGTTTTTTATGAATTGAGATAAAGCTAAGCTAGTGGCATAATAGCGCTTCGTTTTGAATTTTGAGTTGAGCGTTACTATGGCTATGCGTCCTGCAGTTCGTAATCGTGGCATTATGCTAATTGTATTTGCTGTCGCTCAATGGTTATTCATGCGTTATATTCTGGCCAATAACCTGTTTGCCTTAGACACCAATGACCGCATTTTGTACTTTAGCTTAAGTTCTATTGGCGGTGCGTTTGTGATTTTTGTGGGGCTGATTTATATGGTGTTGGCGGGGAATGCGGAGAAATAACTATTACTATAATCAAATAATTTGCTTATAAATTTATAAATATAAGTAAATAGCCTAAAAGAGGTCTAGGCTATTTACCCATATAAATAATGCAAGATGTTTATTATTTAAGCGGGTTTTCTCTTATTTCCAAATACTCTTTACCTAGTTCTTTCGCTCCAACATAGGATAAATGATTATTATCTTTATCACGATATAATGGAATATTATTTAAACTAGTATTACAAGAAATTTGATCACACAATAATGTATTAAGATTAACAATTTCTAGCTTTGGAAATTTAATCTTTAGACGATCAATAACTTCTAAATATTGTCTATCTCGCAACTTTATATCATCAACAGAAATTACACAGTTTCTAGTTAAATCAAGTGATTTAACCCTCACATCACAATTAGCTTTAACTTTATTTAACTCAGGCACATCCAATATTAAGATAACTCTATCACTTGCTTTAGAAATATTATCAAGAGCACGTACCATTCCATCTTCAAATACTTCATTATTAGCTCTACCCGTACCATCAATCAGCTTAACTTTATCCGTTAAATAAGTTGAAAAATATCCAGAAACTATAGTTATGGAATAATGATTATCTTGTAAAAGTAAAGTTAAACTATCATTTCTCGCCTTAAATTGAGACTGAAGTACATATTCATGATTTGCTTTTCTTTCAAATAATTCCACAGAAGGTAGATACAGTGTCGTGCTTTGAGTTGGATCATAGCCTCTTAAATTTAAGTCCTTGGCCCAAAAATCTACAGCACCTACCAAACTATTCGCATGTGAATCGCCAAGCAATATAAAGTCAATCTTTTCCCTATTTCCATTACCTAAAACACATAATGATGAATCAGGTAAAATTGCTTTATTTTTTGGAAAATCATGACAATCTTTTCTAACTACATGAGCAGCTGACTGCAATGCCGCGACTTGAGTGTTTACATGTTCATTAAATCTTTGAGGAAAACCAGAAGTATATTTAACAATCCCTGCTATAGCAGAAAGCCCTACGCTCGGTAATAAAAAACCTATTAAAATAACTCTTTTATTAGACCATACCATCCAACTCTTTGCTGGAAGTTCAATATACCTATAGGTAAGATAAGCTAAACATATTGTCGCAACCAAAATTAAAATCTGAATGATTGGATCTTTTTCTATCAAATAAATATTACAAAAAACAATGAGAGGCCAATGCCACAAATACATAGGATAAGAAACCTTTCCAAGCCAAATAGAATAGGAATTCCCCAAGATAAAACTTTTTTTATCCGCGATCTGACTTAAATAGATAATAAGTGCTGTAGCCAGACAAGGAACCAAGGCATTCAAACCAGGAAATTTGGTCTGCTGATTAAACAGCATCGCTGTTGCAAATAAGCATAAAACACCTGAGTAAATACCAATTTGTATAAATATTTCTTTTAATTTTATCTTCGGCAAAAAGCAAATCAAAGCACCTAAAAACATTTCACAGGCACGAACTGGCATTTTATAGTAGGCTTTACCGGCATTTTTCAATATTTGTTGCTCTGCATAAAATACAGACAGCATAATTAAACTTATAACAATCCATATCAGCCATTTTCCATTTATTTTTTTTATCAAGAACAATAAAAGTAAAGGCCAAAATAAATAAAACTGCTCCTCAATCCCTAATGACCATAAGTGAAGTAAAGGCACCTCCTCAACACTTGTTGAGAAATATCCGCCAACCTCTTTACGCATGTATACATTTGCCATTAAGAAAGTTGAATAAAGTACACTCTCAAAATACGAAATCAACTCATGTGGAAGCATAAGTAAAGAACTGATAATAGAAACTGCCACAAGCATAGTAAAAAATGCTGGTGCAAGTCGTATTACTCTTTTTTTGTAAAAATGGCCTAGACTAAAACGATTTTCACGCATTTCTTTATACATGATAGAAGTAATCAAATATCCAGAAATAACAAAAAAAATGTCTACTCCAATAAATCCCCCTTGAAACAAGCTGATATTAAGATGATTAAAAATTACAAAGAGGACTGCTATTGCCCTTAAGCCATCAATATCAGCATTATACCTTATACTCATATACAACTAGCCAATCAAAAATTTTTGCTTATTCTATTCGCTTGGTTACTATTTACAACAATAATTTTACCAGTGACAAATAACCTGACCTGATTAATATGCAGATAAAGTACTATTTAATCTACGATTTTTAGAATAGACTTAAAAGTAATATTTTAAAGTGTAATTTACAAAAATAATCTTGCTGATATACTAATGACAACAACCTACTATTGCTAAAAAAAATGTCAAAAATCTTGTTTATTATCGACCACTTAGGCCGTGGAGGTGCAGAAAGGATTACACTGCAACTTGCTGAATACCTGGCAAAACAAGATCATATTATTTATTTAGCTGTCCTGAATGGACAACGTAATCACTATCATTGTTCTCCCCTTGTCCACTATATGGATCTGCAAATAGCTGAATCCTTTGCTTACGGTAAAATGTGGAAAAATAAAATCTTGACATTAGCAGAACAAGACAAAATTTCTCTGTTACTAAATCACAATTTTGATCTAATTGTGACAGGTTATAATAATGGTCATTGGTTATCTCCCTATTTGAAAGGAAATGTATGGCACTGGATCCATGGCGACCTTTTAGAAGTTCGTAAATTTAATAACCGTTTGAAGCAACTGAAAGAACACTTACGTTTTTTCAAAAATAAAAGGAAATTTTCTAAATTATTCCACAATCGAAATTTAATCACTGTTAACCGTGATCTAGAAAATAAAGCTAGAGCATACTCCAATCCAAATTCCATTAAAACGATTGCGAATGGTGTAAATATTCCATCCAAATACCTCAATCGATATCCAACAACAGAAAAAAAGTGGGAGGTCGTTTTTGTTGGAAGATTAGTCCCTATTAAACAAGTAGATCATGCGATCACAGCTTTTTCTATGTCTAATACAAATGGCAAAATGGCAATTGTTGGTGATGGCACAGAAAGACAAAAACTAGAAGAGTTGACCAAAGAATTAAAAATAGCCGATCGAGTTGATTTTTTAGGTTGGGTGGAAGAACCTTATACCGTAATGCTTCAAAGCAAGTGTTTAATGATGTCCTCATTATATGAAGGTAGCCCAGTTATATTAGCTGAATCAATCTTATTAGATGTACCAGTGGTTACCTATAACTCCTCACATGGTATTGAAGATTTGTTTTGTGCAAATATCATAAAAGATATTTTAGTAAATAAACAAAATATTCAAGATTTAGCATTCTCTTTAAGTAAATGCATACAAAAACCTTATGTTTACCCACAAATATGTAAAAATAAAGTTTCTATAAAAAATATGGCCGATAAATTTATATCGTTGATCTAATATAGTTCATTTTATTTATTATTTTCATTATATAATATTTTATAGGATTTCTTTTTTTAAACCTCTCTCTTAAAATAGTTCTATTTAATCTATAATTTACATAAGAATAATATGGCTCGTGCTTAAATTTTTCAAGTACCTTCTGCATTTCTATAGCCATTCGCAAACTATTTTTTGAAAAATTTGTATTATGAACCCTATATTTTGCAAGTTTTTCAGGAATATAAGCTAACTTATATTTTTTTTGAAGTAATCTCAATAGCAAATCCCAATCTTCAATTTTTATATTTGGATCAAACCCATCAATATCTTTTAGAACTGACAACAAATACATTTGAGTTAGTGCAGGTAAGTCATGTTTAGATTTAATGACATCCTCAAAAGTATATTCTGTAATTTGAGAGACTCTTTCACCAACAACCTCACCTTGATCATTAATAAGAAAAATCCCTCCAAATACACCTGTTATATCGGCATGATTTTCTAAGTATTTAACCTGTATAAAGGTTTTTTGAGGCAACATAAGGTCATCAGATGCAATAAAACTGACATATTTACCATGACAATGCGTTAATGCTTCATTTAAAGTTGCACACACACCCTTATTCGGACGCGTAGTAAAATAAACTCTCTCAAACCGTTTTTGACATATTGGTAACATTGCTTTAATTTTAGCAACAGAAAGGTCTATTGAGCCATCATCAATAATGATGAGTTCAATACGCTCATACGTTTGATCAATGATGCTCTGGATAGTGTCTTCAATAAAACACTCATGATTATAGCAAGGGATTACAATTGAAACTAAAGGTTGCATTAAACACCACCTTTGAGTGTAAATGCATTGCACAATTCAATCACTTTCAATGTATCTTTCAGCTTTTGCGTTGGACCAATTGGCAAACTAAGAACCTGCTGATGAATGAGTTCCGTTAATGGAAAATTTAGATTATTCCATTCCTTATATGCGTGTTGTTTATGTGGTGGAATCGGATAATGGATTAATGTTTGAACACCATGATCTAATAGATATTTTTGCAAAGCATCACGTTGATTAGTGCGAATTACAAATAAATGCCAAACATGCTGCATATAGGATTCAGCATTAACATCGCCTAATGGCAGTTGAATTAGTGGATTTTTGATTCCATTTAAATATAAGCCTGCGATGTGACGTCTATGTTGAGTTTCTTGCTCCAAATATTTTAGCTTAATATCAAGCATCGCTGCCTGAATTTCATCTAACCGACTATTCACACCAGGAACTAAATTTTTATACTTTTCATGCGAGCCATAGTTACGCAATGCTTTTAACATGGTCGCTAATTCTGCATCATTCGTCGTAACGGCACCCGCATCACCTAGTGCACCTAAATTTTTTCCAGGGTAAAAACTAAAACCTGAAGCATCCCCCCAGTTTCCTGCTTTTTTACCTTGTATTTGTGCCCCGTGGCTTTGCGCTGAATCTTCTAAAACCAATAAATTGTGTTGTTTAGCAATTTGCATAATTTCTGGCATCTCTGCCAATTGACCATACAAATGGACAGGTAAAATCACTTTGGTTTTAGCCGTTATTGCTTCTTTTATTTTTATAGGATCAATATTGTAGGTAGAAATATTTGGCTCAACTAAAACTGGCGTCAAGTTATTTGCTGTAATGGCAAGAATGCTAGCAATATACGTATTCGATGGAACAATAACTTCATCTCCATCTTTAAGTTTGCCTAACTCTTTCCATGCACGTAGTGTCAGAATCAACGCATCCAAGCCATTTGCAACACCAATTGCAAACTGTGCACCACAATATTCAGCAAAGTTCTTTTCAAAACTTTCTAACTCTTCACCACCAATATACCAACCTGAATCAATCACTCGCGTACAAGCCGTAATCAACTCTTCACGATACTGCTGATTGATATTTTTTAAATCAAGGAAAGGGATCATTCTATATAACCTTTAATAAATGCTGGATTACCAATGACTATTGCATTTTCTGGCACATCTTTAGTCACAACAGCACCAGCACCTACTAATGCATTTTTACCAATTTTTATTCCAGGCAATATAGTCGCATTTGCACCGATACTTGCACCTTCCGCAATTACTGTTTTAGCGAAAGAGTCAGGATATTGTTTCGATCTTGGTTTTTTATCATTGGTAAATGCAACACATGGGCCAATAAAAACATTATCTTCTAACGTGATTCCATCCCATACATAGACACCTGATTTTATGGTGACATTGTTGCCAATGATGACATCATTTTCAATGAGGGTATGCGCACAAATATTACAATTCTCACCAATCATTGCATTCTGTAAAACGACACTAAATTGCCAAATTTTGGTTTTCTGACCAATTTTTTGGGATTTCACATCTGCCAAAGGATGAATAAATGGCTTATGTACTTCTTTTAAAAATTCTTGATAATGACGAATATAATCAGATTCATCATAATGTTCACTTGCCAGCACCAGCAATACACAATCTTCTGAAAAATCATGCATTTCTCGCCAAGTTAGCGCATCAATATAAAGACCTTGTGTTGGTGAGTTAAGCGTTACTTCTTCTCTAGTATGCCCATTATCTAAAATAAAACGACAACTTCCTTTGACGCACACCGCGACTTGCTTTAAATCGATATGTGCATGAAAGCCACGAGACTGATTGGTTGTATTAAAAATATAATACAAACGCTTAATCTCAAAAGGAATGGATTGATTAGACTCTATTGCAACCAATCCCCCTCGCTGATCTCCCAAACTCGGCAAATCAATTAGTTTTATTAAACTCATATTAATTCATTCACCAATGAAATTAGATATTGACCATAGTCATTTTTACTCATGCTCTGACCAATTTCTAAAACCTGTTCTTTACTGAGCCAGCCATTATTCAAGGCAATTTCTTCTAAACACGCCACTTTATAGCCCTGACGTTTTTCAATGGTTTCTACAAACTGTGCTGCCTCTAGCAAACTTGAATGCGTACCTGTATCCAACCATGCAAAACCACGTCCAAGTAACTCTACATTTAAATCACCACGTTCTAAATACATCTGATTAACGGTAGTAATCTCTAACTCTCCACGCTCAGAAGGCTTCACTTGTTTCGCAATTTGAATCACATCATTGTCATAAAAATACAAACCGGTGACTGCAAAGTGAGATTTAGGTTGTTTAGGTTTTTCTTCTAGAGAAATTGCACGTTTCTGCTCATCAAATTCAACCACACCAAAACGCTCAGGGTCTTTCACCTGATAGCCAAATACCGTTGCACCTTTTTGACGTGCGACGGCTTGACGGAGCATTGGAGTAAAACCTTGACCGTAAAAAATATTGTCGCCAAGCACTAAACAAACATTACTGTTTCCAATAAAGTCCTCACCAATAATAAATGCTTGTGCTAAACCATCTGGACTAGGTTGGACGGCATATTCAAGCTGAATTCCAAATTGAGCACCATCACCCAATAAACGCTTAAATCCATCAATGTCTTCAGGAGTGCTAATAATGAGTACTTCACGAATACCAGCAAGCATCAGCACTGAAAGCGGGTAATACACCATTGGCTTGTCATGAATAGGCAATAATTGCTTAGATACACCCTTAGTAATGGGATATAAACGTGTACCTGAACCGCCAGCTAAAATAATACCTTTTGTTGTATTTGACATTATGAATTTACACCTAATCTTTCGCGTTGGTAACTACCATCTTGCACTCGATGACACCAGTCTAAATTATTTAAATACCATTGCACCGTTTTACGAATTCCAGTTTCAAAAGTTTCTGCAGGTGTCCAACCTAATTCATTTTGAATTTTTGTAGCATCAATCGCATAGCGTAAGTCATGCCCAGGGCGGTCTTTTACAAACGTAATCAATGACTCATACGCTTGACCGTTGGCTTGTGGTTTTAGCTCATCCAAAATTTTACAAATAGTTTTGACTACTTCAATATTCTGCTTTTCATTATGCCCACCAATATTGTAGGTTTCACCCACCACACCCTCGGTCACCACTTTATATAAAGCACGTGCATGATCTTCTACAAATAACCAATCCCGAATTTGCTGACCATTACCATATACAGGTAAAGGTTTAGCATCCAGTGCATTTAGAATCACCAATGGAATTAATTTTTCAGGAAAATGATAAGGCCCATAATTATTTGAGCAGTTGGTGACTATAACAGGTAGGCCATAAGTTCTGTGCCAAGCACGTACTAAATGGTCTGAACTGGCTTTAGAGGCAGAATATGGAGAGCTTGGCGCGTATGAATTTGTTTCAGTAAATAAATCTGTCGTGCCTTCTAAATCACCATAAACCTCATCAGTTGAAATATGATGAAAACGAAAATTTTGTTGAGCTTCGGCATCAAGCCCCATCCAATACTTTCGAGCGGCTTCCAATAAAGTATATGTTCCCACAATATTGGTTTGAATAAATGCTGCTGGACCATCAATTGAGCGGTCTACATGTGACTCCGCAGCTAAATGCATAATTGCATTAGGCTGAAATGCATCTATTGCTGCTGTAATTTGTTCTGTATCACAAATATCAATTTGTTTGAACTCATAGTTCGAGTGTTGATCAATTTCTTTTAACGATTCTAAATTACCCGCATAAGTCAGTTTATCGATATTCAGAACTTGGTTATTGGTATTTTGAATAATATGGCGAATAACAGCTGAGCCAATAAATCCTGCACCGCCTGTAACTAAAATTTTCATAGCCAACCCAAATAAACCATAATGACATTATTAAATATATGTAGAATCAAGAAAAGTGATCAGCTTATCCGCGACTTTGCAAAATTGATATTCATTTTTAGCATCTTGGTGTCCAAGATGTGCAATTCTACTAATTTGCTCAGGGGATTCAATCAAAATAATTAGATTATTAACTAGATCTTGAACATCTCCGCATTTTGTCATCAAACCATTTTCACCTTGTCGAATAATTTGCTGGACACTAATATGATCACTTGCAACAACAGGTATCCCCCAAGCAAAAGCATCTAATATAGCCAATGGTTGGGTATCATTCATTGTAGGAACAATTGCAATATCAATATCTTTATAAAATTTTCTTTTTTGTTCTCCGCTAATCCAGCCTAAAAACTCTACTTCACTCTCCAAATTCAAATCTTTAACTTGCTGAAATAAAAACTCTTTCTGTTCACCATCCCCTGCAATCAACAACTTGACCATGTATCCTTTTTGCTTTAACTGCTCCACAGCAGAAATTGCTATATGCGTACCCTTGTATTCAACCAAGCGTGTCATAACCCCAAAGACCACGGGTTCCCCAAAATTTTTAGCAAAAGAAGGTTCATCATCTGGCAAATGTATTAGATTTGGAATAACTGCTTGTGGTTTTTGACTCAAATCCACACCCTTCTTTTTAGCGACCTCAGCAACACACTGCGCCACATAAGGAGTAATATGAATAAATCCATCTGCACGCAATGTTCTTTTCACGTTATGACTATGATTCATCGCAATAACAGGGCATTTAATTTGTGAAAAAAACATCGCATTTTTAAATAAGTAAACAGCACGTCCACTATGGGCGATTACAACATCAGGTCGATAAGAGCGTAACCATAAAGCTAGTTTTACTGCTGCGATCAAATCATAAAACCCTGAACTGTTGAGTAAAAACTTTGGGTAATTTTCAGATTTTAACTTTTTATTTTCATCACCATACACCAAAATACCTTCATGCCCCTGACTTGCTAATGCATCAAAAGTGTTCAGCATTGCTTGCCAACGCCCACCTGAAGCATCCCCATAAACTGTGTGAACTATTTTTAATTTTTTCAAGAGAATAACCTTTCGTTAAGCAACTCTGCCAACTTTTCACTTGGCTCATAATCTAATACTTTCAACTTTTCTATAACACCACTAGCTCTATCAACTTCAGAAATTGGAATTAGTTGGATAAAACTTTGCTTCTGCAAATGTGTTAAAACTCCTTGAAATTTAGTATCTGGTTTAAAGCATTCTGGATGATAAACTACCAATTTTCTTTGAGCAGCTAGACTCTCCATCATCATAGACATAGAGTCCGCTCCACAAAATACCGTCTCACTCAAACCGAAAAAGGCATGTAAAACTTGACGAGGTTGCTCACACCACCATACAGCATCTATGATATTTTCAGATTTCAATATTCCTTTTAAAACTTTTTCTGCCTCTACACCTGTACGCCTAGAAGTACTAACAAACCAAGAAATATTGTTTTGCTCGGCCAATGAATTCATTTGCTTAGCTAAATTTTCCCAATCTGATGTCGTATATTTAGCTCCGGCCCCATCTCCACCAACTAACATAGTCCAAACAGCACCTTTTATATCTGAATGTTCTTTTACCCAGTTTTTTGATGCAAGCGATAAAATTCTTTGACTTAAAGGCATTGCAGACACTGTTAAACTTATAAAAGGTGGAAGCATATTTGGCTCTAAAACCAATACGACATCGAATAAATCTTTTTTTAAATGCCT
Organism: Acinetobacter sp. SwsAc5; assembly: GCF_013391485.1. Classification (NCBI taxonomy): domain Bacteria; kingdom Pseudomonadati; phylum Pseudomonadota; class Gammaproteobacteria; order Moraxellales; family Moraxellaceae; genus Acinetobacter; species Acinetobacter sp. SwsAc5. The sequence goes on along the minus strand of NZ_JACAXD010000020.1, from coordinate 25,263 downwards.
CAAAGATCCACAGAAAATATTTTTAGCACATTTTGCTCTAGCTAACCAAGCCACAGCATAAGATACATTCCCACCAGCTCCAATCACGATATCTGGCTGATTATTAGGTAGTAAAGAAAGTCTATAAAAATATTTAATTTTTGATAGCTTTGGAATATTCAAATTTAATATAAATGCTAATAGTCGACGTAAATAACTATTTCTCAGTTTTAAATCGATCCAATAAACATCCAAATCAAATAGTATTTCTAATGCAAAAAGCACCCCTTTGGACTGATTAAAATGTCCAGGTATGCCATCACTAACCACCCATACTATTTTCTTTTGTTTCACTTTTTTAACCACGTATTAGTTCCTGGTATACTTGAACAGTATGCTCAAGCATGGCATCAATAGTAAGATTCTGCTTAGCCAATTCATAAATTGGTTTAAAAGACTGCTCTAGATCTTTAAAATTGGAAAAATGCTTTTCAATTAAATTATGTAATGCTAAAACATCTTGTATTGGGCATATAAATTCAAAAGGCAAAATATCAGAAACCATGCCAACATTCGTAGAAATGACTGGACGATTCGAAAGCAATGCTTCTGATAATGTGTATGGCCCACCTTCATTTCTAGAAGAAATTACTAAAATATCTGATTTATATAGCAACTCATTGACGTCACTTCTATGTCCTAATAATTGAATGTTTTGCTGTAAACCTAACAAATCAATTTGTTGTTGCAGGCTTTCTCTATCTGGTCCATCACCTATTATAATTAAGTTTGCAGAAATACCTTGCCATGCTTCTATTAAAAGATCGAAACCTTTTGCTGGCACTAATCGCCCAATTGCTAAAGCCTGTATATTGCTATTAATTTTTTTTTCAGAAACTTCATTTTTAGGTACACTTACTCCATTTAAAACGACTCTAACTTTCTGTTGATTTGAAAATTGATTCGCTACACTCTGACTTACCGCTATTACTCTATCAAATTTTTCAAATGCTGTTATATTCCTCTTAAAATTATGCAAAGTTGCTACACTTGGAATTTTTAACCACGTTAAAAATGGAGCAATCATAGTTACAGCTTTATTTGCATGTACGTGTAAAACATCTGCTCTGATTGATTTAACAAGATGATACAGTTGCCATAATAAAATAAGATTCCTACGCCCCTTGCTTAAATCTAATGCTTTAAAATCAACTCCATCAACTCGGGATTGGTATTTTTCATGAGCAATTAAAGTAACTTTATGACCATACTTAACTAGGCCATTCGCTAACTCAACAACATGCTTTTCCAAACCACCATCTTCATCGCCAGCCATCACTAAACAGATATGCATCTTAATTCCGCTTCCCCAATTTCATTCGCAACTTAAAAGCAAATAATGAATCTTTTCCGCTGATTTTAATACGTTGCAACTGCATAAAATCAGGCATTTTTCCATCTATGCCTTCTTGTGTTGTTACGGCATTGCTATATCCTGCCTGCTGCGCCAAACTTACATCACGCGCTGCATAAATACCAAATGGATATGCAAAGCTATTTACAGAGCGATGAATCAAACTTTCAAGTGATTGCTTGGATTGTGTTAACTCATCTAAGCATTCAGTATCATCCAACTTTGCAAGATTCGCATGGGTCATTGTATGTGAACCAATTTCAATCAAACCAGAATTTGATAAAAATTTGACTTGTTCATCATTTAATTTAGGTTCACGGGCAAGTTCACCACTATTATGATGCGCTTTTTTGTAGGTTGACCAATCTCGATCATGTCGGTCTACCACTACATAAATCGTCGCTTTGGCTTGATATTTTTCTAAAATTGCAAAAGCATTTTCCAAGTTATCTAAATAACCATCATCAAAAGTGATTGCAACAGTTTTTGCAGGATGCTCCCCCCAATGATCTTGTAATTCCTGCATAGTTACAAAGTTAAAACCTTCTGCTTTTAACCATGCTATTTGCTTTTCAAACTCAGTAGGCTTAACTCGTAATTTATTAAACTTTGCACCATCTATATGCTCACGTACCATGTGATACATTAATATACGTGGTCTATTCCAATCTACTGCTGGCTTCCACCATGCGTACTTATAACTGAATGCGAACAACAAGATAAATAAAACAATCAGAATATAAATCACGATTAAATCACAGCTACTTGATTAAAAGATATGTTGCCACACGCTCTGCTTCTTTAAAAGCAGTCGTAGAATATAATTCAGCAATTTGTCTAGCATTCGATACAAGTTTTTGATCAATCAAATGCTGCACGGAACGCGTAATTCGATCCTCTTTCGCTCGATCTATCTGAACAAGCCCCACTTTACAGCCTGCGGTGAGTGCCTCGTATATCATAGACACACTATCTTCAGTCACCCATACTGCTTCCGCTTTTTGCATCTCTTCAAAAATCCAACCCTGCGGCGTTTCTTCAACTGGGAAAATTTGCAATTGTGAAGCAAAACTTTGCTGAGCCACTGCAGGTAAAAAATCAGCAGGTGTACGCCTAGAACTCGTCAAAATAATGTCACACTGCATGTTCTGCTGCACAATCTGCTGAATCGCAGACATCACCTTATCTGCATTCCAAATATGCCGTTTAGATGAACCACCTAACGCAATCAAAATACGGTTTGCTATGTGTCGCTGCTCATTTTCAATGGGATTCAACGCACCTTGTGTAACAATCACATTTTCCCGCTCTAGCACACCATCATGTTCAGGAATAACCACATGATCAAACCAAGATAATGGAAAATTGGGTTTCATTAAAATGACAGTTTTCGCACATGGAAAAACTTTGCCCATCAATAAAACACGTAATTGCGTATGACTACCTACTCCAAAAATATAATCAGGTGGCTGCGATACTGCAGCATGTTTTTGTTTTTTATATGCGGTCAATAAACTCAACAGTGGTAAATGATCAATTGAAATTTCTTCAAAAGTCAGATCAATATTTGTTTGCTTTTGCATTGCCTTAAAAAGACCCAATGCTTGAGAGCGATGACCTGCCTTACCATCGCTCACATATAAAATATGCATATTCACCCACCAGATCTAAAGCACGAATAGCATCATTTTACTCGATCAAAGCATTTAAAGTAAGCAAAGCTACATATCCTCAATGACTCGACATATAACCTTCACCAAACCGTCATCGAGCTTGAATAAATTTTCATCACATTAAAAATATATAAATAATAAGAAATTTGATTGAATATGAAAATCGCAATTACAGGTACAGGTTACGTCGGTTTATCTAATGCCATGATTTTTGCTCAATATCATCAAGTTGTAGCTTATGATCTACAAGCAGAAAAAATTAAATTGCTCAATCAACGCATCTCGCCCATTCGCGACCCAGAAATTTCTGATTTTTTAGCAAAACCAGAATTAAATTTTCAAGCCACACATTGCAAAGTCGATGCCTATCAACATGCAGATTTTGTGATTATTGCTACCCCTACCGACTACGACCCAGAAAACAATTACTTCAATACAAAAAGTGTTGAAGCAGTCATTCAAGATGTATTGGCTATTAATCCTCTAGCCACTATGGTGATTAAATCCACTGTACCTGTAGGCTTTACCCAACACATCAAACAAAAATATCACACCGAAAATATTATTTTTTCACCTGAATTTTTGCGCGAAGGTAAAGCGCTACATGACAACCTTTATCCTTCGAGGATTATTGTGGGTGAAAAATCAGAACGTGCCAAACTTTTTGCGAATATGCTGTTAGAAGGCTCCATCAAAAAAGACTGTCCGGTGCTGTTTACCGACGCTACCGAAGCCGAAGCGATTAAGCTATTCGCCAATACTTTTCTGGCGATGCGTGTGGCTTATTTCAATGAGTTAGATACCTATGCTCAAATCTACAACCTAGACACACGGCAAATTATTGATGGTGTCTGTTTAGACTCACGAATTGGTCAGTTTTACAACAATCCATCCTTCGGTTATGGCGGATATTGCTTGCCCAAAGACACCAAACAATTACTGGCAAACTATGCTCAAGTTCCGAGCAACTTGATTAAAGCCGTGGTAGATGCCAATCAAACCCGTCAAGAATTTATTGCAGAATCCATTCGCAAACAACAACCCAAAGTAGTTGGGATTTATCGCCTGACCATGAAAAGTGGTTCAGATAATTTCCGCGCCTCGGCTATACAAGGCGTGATGCAATATCTGAAAGCTTATGGCATAAAAGTGATTATTTATGAACCCGAATTAGATCAGAAAAAGTTTTTAAATTCTAAAGTAATTCACGATTTAGCCGAGTTTAAACAACGTGCCGATTTAATTGTCTGTAACCGTAAATGTTCACTGCTGCATGATGTGCATAACAAGGTTTATACGCGCGACGTATTTGGGATGGATGATTAGAATAATGCACAAGGACCCAAAACCCTACTGTGAATGAAGCACAAGGAGCGAAAACATTGTTCTCAGCGAAGCGCAAGGAATTCAAAGCATTGCTTTAAATGAAGCGCAAGGCACGTAGCAATATTTACTTCATACGCAAAAAACCTTATTTAATATAAGGTTTTTTTAAAGATTAAACTAAAACTTAGTTTTTATCTTTGTCTACAATCTTGTTCTCTTGAATCCCAGGTCTGAGCGAATTCTAAAGCACTGCTTTGAATGAAGCGCAAGGAGTAAAAGCACTGCTTTAGTCGTTTTAAGGCACGTAACTATAAATATAAAAAACCCACTCAAATTGAGTGGGCTTTCAAATTCAAATCGACTGATTCGAGAAATTAGTTTTTCTCTTTGTCTACGATCTTGTTCGCTTGGATCCAAGGCATCATTGCACGTAATTTGTTACCCGTAACCTCGATACCATGCGCCGCATTTTGGCGACGACGAGCTGTCATTGATGGGTAGTTCAACGCACCTTCTTGGATGAACATCTTCGCATATTCACCAGATTGAATACGTTTAAGTGCATTACGCATTGCTTCACGTGATTGTTCATTAATTACTTCAGTACCTGTTACATACTCGCCATATTCAGCATTATTAGATACTGAATAGTTCATGTCAGCGATACCGCCTTCGAACATCAAGTCAACGATCAATTTAAGCTCGTGTAAGCATTCGAAGTAAGCCATTTCTGGTGCATAACCAGCTTCAACAAGAGTTTCGAAGCCCATTTTAACCAATTCAACAGCACCACCACAAAGAACTGCTTGCTCACCAAATAAGTCAGTTTCAGTTTCTTCACGGAAAGAAGTTTCGATGATACCTGTACGACCACCGCCTACACCTGAAGCGTAAGAAAGTGCAACGTTACGTGCATTACCAGAAGCATCTTGATGAATCGCGATAAGATCAGGAACACCTGAACCACGTTGGAATTCAGAACGTACAGTGTGACCAGGTGCTTTAGGTGCAACCATGATTACATCTAAGTCTGCACGTGGAACAACTTGGTTATAAAGTACAGAGAAGCCGTGAGCAAATGCTAAAGTTGCGCCTTGCTTGATGTTTGGCTCAATCACGTCACGATAAAGTTGTGATTGGAACTCATCTGGAGTCAAAATCATAACTAAATCAGCTTGAGCAACAGCAGCAGGAACTTCAGAAACTTTAAGACCCGAATTTTCAGCTTTTTTCCAAGAAGCAGAACCAGCACGTAAACCTACAGTTACGTCTACGCCAGAATCTTTAAGGTTAAGCGCGTGCGCGTGACCTTGTGAACCGTAACCAATGATCGCTACTTTCTTAGATTGAATGATAGATAAGTCGCAGTCTTTATCGTAAAAAATTTGCATTGCTGTCTCCGCTAAAATGCTTTGGATTCCTATCTTACTCAAGTACTTGTCTATTCAGTACTTGAGTAAGCTCTCCATCCTTTGAGATGGAATGAATTCGATGAGTAAAATTAACTATGAAATTTAGTTAAATGGTTAAAACTTTTTCGCCGCGTGCGATACCTGACACACCTGAACGCACAACTTCTAAAATGGTGTTTTCAGCAATCGCGTCAATAAAACCATCTAGTTTTTCAGTTGTACCCGCAAGCTGCACCGTATAAGTCGTTGGTGTGACATCCACAATTTGACCACGGAAGATGTCTGCAGTACGTTTAATTTCAGCACGTGCAGCACCAGATGCTTTGACTTTAATCAGCATCAATTCGCGTTCAATATGCGGGCCTTCTGACAGGTCGACCACTTTAACCACTTCAACCAATTTATTCAGTTGTTTGGTGATTTGCTCAATTTTATGATCATCACCATAAGTTGTAAGCGTTAAACGTGAAAGTGTTGGGTCTTCGGTTGGCGCAACGTTTAAAGTCTCAATGTTATAACCACGTTGAGAGAATAAACCCACTAAACGAGAAAGCGCACCTGATTCGTTTTCAACGAGAACGGAAATAATGTGTCTCATTCTGTGCGCTCCCCTTTACCTAACCACATATCTTTCATGGATTGACCCGCAATTTGCATCGGATAAACGTGCTCTGTACGGTCAACCATTACGTTAATGAATACGCATTTGTCATTAATCGCCATCGCTTCTGCAAGCTTAGACTCAAGCTCATCGGCATGGTTAATTTGAATACCAACGTGACCATAAGCTTCCATCAATTTAGGGAAGTCAGGCAATGAGTCAACATAAGAACTTGAGTGACGACCTTCATAATTCATATCTTGCCATTGTTTAACCATACCTAAAGCTTGGTTATTCAAGCATAAGATCTTAACGTTTAAACCATATTGCTTACAGGTAGAAAGCTCTTGGATACACATCTGAATCGATGCTTCACCCGTGATACATACAACCTGTTGATCTGGATAAGCCAGTTTAGCCGCCATAGCATACGGTAAACCTACACCCATAGTACCTAGACCACCAGAGTTCAACCATTGACGTGGACGCTTGTACTTATAGTAGTTCGCGCCAAACATTTGGTGCTGACCTACGTCAGAAGTAATGATCGCATCACCATTGGTCACTTTGTCTAAAGCTTCAACCACTTGTTGCGGCTTCATCGTGCCATCGGTTGGTTTGTCATATTTCAAACCATGAACTTTACGCCATTCATTGATCTGATTCCACCATGCAGCAATCGCTTCAGGGTTTGGCTTGGACACATTTAATTGCTTCAATTGAACCAACATTTCCTGAAGTACAGGTTCAACCGCACCTACAATTGGAATGTGTGCCATGACAGTTTTTGAAATGGTCGCAGGGTCAATGTCAATATGAATGACTTTGGCATTTGGACAGAATTTTGCAGGGTTATTGGTTACACGGTCATCAAAACGCGCACCAATACATAAAATCACATCAGCATTATGCATGGTCATGTTGGCTTCATAAGTACCATGCATGCCCAACATACCAATAAATTGTGGATCATTACCTGGGAACGCGCCCAAGCCCATTAATGTATTGGTTACAGGGAAGCCTAAGATGTGTGCAAGTTCAGTCAATTGCTCAGAAGCATTGCCTTGTACAACACCACCGCCTGAATAAATCACAGGACGTTTGGCATTTAATAGCTCATCAATTGCTTTGCGAATTTGACCTGAGTGACCACGATGCGGCGGTTGATACGAACGCATCTTCACTTTTTCTGGGTATTCGTAAGCAAATTTTTCTGCTGGGTTGGTTGCATCCTTAGGAATATCAACCACCACAGGACCAGGACGACCTGAAGATGCAATATAGAATGCCTTCTTAATCACTGAAGGAATTTCGCTTGCATGACGCACTTGGAAACTGTGTTTTACAATCGGACGTGAAATACCCACCATATCGGTTTCTTGGAAGGCATCTTCACCAATTAAGTGTGTTGCAACCTGACCAGACAAAATCACCATTGGGATTGAGTCCATATAAGCCGTTGCAATTGGAGTTACCGTGTTGGTTGCACCAGGACCTGAAGTCACCAGCACCACACCTGTTTTACCTGTTACGCGCGAGTAGGCATCTGCCATATGACCAGCAGCTTGCTCATGGCGCACAAGGTAATGATTAATTTTGTCTTGTTGAAAGAACGCATCGTAAATATGAAGTACTGCGCCGCCTGGGTATCCAAAAACATGCTCAACGCCTTCGTCCGCCAATGCGCGAACGAGCATTTCACCACCAGATAAAAGTTCCAACGTGATTCACCCTAGTCTTGTCACTGCAAAATGGGAGACACCTGCAGTGTTTTGTTCATTAATTCCTGCACTGTTATAGCACACATATTTCATAGTTTTCATGGCAATAGGAAAAATTTCTGATCTGATTACCGTATAAGCAATATGAGATCTAAAACGTGTTGGGGTAAACACATTTTATAAGCTTTGTTCAGCTTCTCGGCTAGAGAAGTTGCCCATTGCATGACATGACACTTATTCGAAGGGTGATCGATCTAAGGCACATAAAACTAAAGTGTGCATTTTTGTAGTTTACCCGACTAAAGTCAAGTTTAAAAATCGGCTTTTTCTGCTTTATTTATAAACTGGGTATTTTTTTTACGCTTTGTGTCATCCATCACAATTTAATCCAAAGTCTAATATTTCCATATAAAACAAATAATTTCAGAGATTTGCTGAATTTTTTATAATTTTTTCATATCACATACATAAAAATAAAGAATGAATTAAAAAATATATAAATCGCTTGGTTATGATTCACCAACGCATTTCAGCTTATTTTAACTCGCAAATTGGCAAGCCAATGCTCCAATTTTGAAGAGGCAATATTGCAGATAAAAATCATCGAAAAATTGTCAATAAATCCTAGCTTCATGGGGAATTATTGCTAAAATTTAGCCAACATGATTTTTTGTAATTGGTTTTCTGCCATTTACCCTTTTTGCTCAGGACTTCCAAACATGAAAACGCCAATGATCCGCTTGAGTTGTCTTTCTGCAAGCTTGATTTTAATTTTTGCCACTAGCTCAGTTTGTGCAAAACAATATTACAAGTGGGTCGATGCAAATGGTTCAACCCATTACACCACGACACCGCCGCCAAAAACTGCCAAGAAAAAAGGTAAAGTCGACACCTATGGCTGGAGAAATTCAGCACCAACCGTTGCCACTCCTGCAAATCCTGCTGACAACCCTGCACCTACTGCTGCAAATGCAACAAACCAACAAGCGACACCAACCGCAAATCATCCTGCAGGAAATCCAGCCATGGATCAGCAACAACGTGAAGCCAATGCAGCTTTAAATCAGGCACAACAAGAACGTGCCAACCCACAAGTTTTTTAAGTTTTAAGCCACAAAGTGCGACTCGCTTAAATTTTCCTGCACAATCCAACGCGCAAAATTCAATTTAGCTGCATTTTGCGCTATGCTGTGTGACACACTTTTTTTAACCGTTTATTCCTGATTTAACCTTATGACTACTCACATTGACCCTGAATATCAAGCCAGTGCGATTGAACCCCAAGTCCAAAGCGACTGGGAATCTCGTAAAGCCTTTAAAGTTGCCGACACAGTCGAAGGTCCACATCGTTATATCCTCTCGATGTTCCCTTACCCAAGCGGCAAACTGCACATGGGTCACGTGCGTAACTACACCATTGGTGATGTAATTAGCCGTTTTCACCGTTTAAAAGGTGAAACAGTCTTACAACCTATGGGTTGGGATGCTTTTGGTTTACCTGCTGAAAACGCAGCGATTGCGCATCAGGTTGCCCCAGCTAAATGGACTTTTGAAAATATCGCCTACATGCGCGACCAATTGAAAAAACTAGGTTTGGCAGTAGATTGGGATCGTGAATTTGCCACTTGCACCCCAGAGTATTACCACTGGGAACAATGGTTATTCGTGCAACTGTATAAAAAAGGGTTAATTTATCGCAAACTCTCGACAGTCAACTGGGATCCTGTCGATCAAACAGTTTTGGCCAATGAACAGGTCGAAAATGGTCGTGGTTGGCGTTCAGGTGCATTGGTAGAAAAACGCGATATTCCAATGTACTACTTCCGCATTACCGATTATGCCCAAGAATTATTAGACGATTTAGAAACTTTAAAAGATGGCTGGCCACAGCAAGTCTTGACCATGCAACGCAACTGGATTGGGCGTTCGCAAGGGATGGAAATCACATTCCCATCGGCAAATCCTGAAATTTATGCAGATGGTCTGACTGTATTTACAACGCGTGCTGACACGTTAATGGGTGCAACTTATGTGGCTGTTGCTGCAGAACATCCAATGGCGTTAAAAGCAGCAGAAAACAATGCACAATTAAAAGCCTTTATTGAAGAATGCCGCATGGGTTCTGTGGCAGAAGCTGACCTTGCCACTGCCGAGAAAAAAGGCATGGCGACTGGCTTATTTGTGAAGCATCCAGTAACAGGTAAAGAATTACCTGTGTGGATTGCCAACTATGTGTTGATGTCTTACGGTTCTGGCGCGGTGATGGCTGTACCTTCACACGATGAGCGTGATTTTGAGTTTGCCAATAAATTCCAATTGCCAATTATTCAGGTGATTGATGCCAAAGGTGCAGACGATGCGGACTTTGACACAACCCAATGGCAAGAATGGTACGGTTCTAAAGAAGGTAAACTGGTCAATTCAGGCGAATTTGATGGTTTAGATTTCCAAGCGGCTTTTGATGCACTTTTAGCGAAATTAGAGCCACAAGGCTTAGCCAATGTAAAAGTACAATTCCGTTTACGTGACTGGGGTGTTTCACGCCAACGTTACTGGGGCTGCCCAATTCCGATGATCAACTGTGAAAAATGTGGACAAGTTCCAGTTCCAGAAGATCAGCTTCCTGTCATTTTACCTACCGATGTTGTGCCAGATGGCTCAGGCAACCCGTTAAATAAAATGCCTGAATTCTATCAAACTACTTGCCCATGCTGTGGTGGCGAAGCACGTCGTGAAACCGATACCTTAGATACTTTTGTAGAATCATCTTGGTATTATGCACGTTATGCATCTCCAGATTTTACAGGTGGTATGGTCAAGCCTGAAGCTGCGCAAACTTGGTTGCCAGTTAATCAATATATTGGTGGTGTAGAACACGCCATCTTGCACTTATTGTACGCGCGTTTCTTCCACAAACTTATGCGTGATGAAGGCGTGGTACAAGGCAATGAGCCATTTACCAACTTGCTGACTCAAGGCATGGTCTTGGCTGACACCTTCTACCGCGAAGCAGAAAGCGGCAAGAAAACTTGGTTTAACCCAGCCGATATCGAACTTGAAAAAGACGAAAAAGGTCGCGTTCTTTCGGCTAAATACATGGGCGATGGTCAAGCAGTAATTGTTGGCGGTCAGGAAAAAATGTCGAAGTCAAAAAACAACGGTATCGACCCGCAAGCCATTATTGACCAATACGGCGCAGATACTGCACGTGTGTTTATGATGTTCGCTGCACCACCAGATCAGTCTTTAGAATGGTCAGATGCAGGTGTTGAAGGTGCGAACCGCTTCTTAAAACGTGTTTGGCGTTTGGCGGCAGGTTTCCTTGAAAAAGGCAGCAATGCAACTGCAATTGACAGCAGCAAACTTGCTACAGCAGCACAGGAATTACGTCGCAAAACCCATGAAACCATTCAAAAAGTGGGCGATGACATTGAGCGTCGTCATGCGTTCAACACTGCAATTGCAGCATTGATGGAACTCTTGAATGCTTGCAACAAGTTTGAAGCGCAAAACGAACAAGACCTTGCGGTTGAACGCGAAGCGATTGTGACGTTATTGACCTTGCTTGCACCATTTGCACCACACTTGAGCCAAACCTTGTTGGCAGAGTTCGGAATTGAATTAACTTCTACCCTATTCCCTGTAGTCGATGAGTCTGCATTAACCCGTAACACTCAAACGATTGTGGTGCAGGTAAATGGTAAATTACGTGGCAAGCTTGATGTAGCAGTAGATGCATCTAAAGAAGACATTCTTGCACTTGCCAAAGCCTTACCTGAAGTACAACCATTCTTGACTGGGCCAACCAAGAAAGAAATTGTGGTACCGAATAAGTTAGTGAATTTGGTGGTTTAAGTGCTTTTAAACCTCCCTTTTTTAAAGGGAGGCTTGGAGGGATTTTATAAAACAATCCCCCTAAACCCTCCTACAAAAAAGGAATTAAAACAATTTCCAAACAAAGCCCGTTGTCAGTCAATGGGCTTTGCACCTACAATCAAGATATTCTCAACTTCCGCTTTTAAACTTTCAAGAATATTACAGAGGACAGCACATGCACTTTAGCCAACGTCTAGCAGTCATTGTTTTAACTTGTGGACTCAGTGCTGGCTTAGTCGGCTGTGGTTTTCATCTTAAAGGCACCAATCCAAGCATTGCACCTGTGGCTTATTCAAAAATGAGTCTGGCTTTACCGAGCAATGCTGAAGAATTAGAAGAAAAACTTTCCATTCACATGGGTACAGCGGGCGTACAACTCAGCAATGACCCTAATGCCTATGTACTGCGTGTACTTGACTATACGCCACGTCGCTTGGAATTGAATGGCAAACTGGTAGAAACCTTATTACGTTTGAGTGTGACTTTCCGTATTGAAGATGCGCAAGGCAACCCGATCACCGAACCTCGTACCGTCATGGCAACGCGCAGTTATCAATACGATGTGGCAACTGTGAATACCGATGATCAAGAACAAAAATTTTTAAGAGAAGTGATTATTGATGATGTTGCGCAGCAAATTGTGCGTCAAATTTCATCTAACCGCTTACCTTTGGTCAACCCACCAGTTTACACGCCTAATAAATAAGCAACTGAGTTCAGATTAATCTATGAAACTTGACTATCTACAAGCCCTAAAACGTGTTGATGAAGCACGTGGCGCATGGATTTTGCATGGTCAAGAACCTTTACTCGAGCAAAACTTGCTGGATGCTTTTCGTGCTAGCTGGCAAAAACAAGAGATCGAACGTCAACGCTATGATTTAAATAGCGTTAGCGACTGGAAAAATGTATTCAATGCCTTAAACAGTCTGTCACTGTTTTCGAGTCAATTGGCGGTTGAAGTACACGGCAATATCAAGCCCGATGCCAGCACACTAAAACAACTGAAAAGTTATATTCAGCACAATGAACAAAACTTGCTGTTGGTAGTGATGCCAAAACAGGACAGCAATAGCCTGAAATCCAGTTTTTTTCAGTTGATTGATGCCAATGGGGTCAATGTTGCACTCACGGCGAATTATCCTAAAGATCGGCAGCAGATTTTAGGTTTGGAAGCAGAAAAGCTTGGCATCCAATTGGGACATGATGCGTGGCAATGGTTGGAACAACATCATGAACACAACCTTTTGGCTGCCAAAAACAGCTTAATGCGGGTCAGTGACACCTTTCCTGAAATTCAGCAGATTCAGATTGAACATTTACATGCCTGTTTACAAGATCAATCCCGTTATAGCACTTACGATTTAAATGATGCTTTACTGGCGGGAAATCTAGCGCAAGCCATGAAAATTTTTCAATACCTCATGGCTTCGGGTGAAGCCATGAGTTTAATTTTGTGGAGCATCAGCAAAGAAATGCGCCTGCTGATGCAATTATTTGAACAACCACAAAATGCTTTGCAACTGGGTATTTGGAAAAACAAAGTCAGTGTTTATCAGCAAGCTTTGCGACGTTTAAATCCAAATAGTTTCTTGCAATGGCCCGCCCTATTATTGCGTATTGATGCCGCCATCAAAGGGATGTCCAAGGAAAACCCTGAACATTTGGTGCTACAAGCCATTACAGAACTCTGTGGTAAAACGCTGTTTGCTTCTCACTCGGCTTAATTAAGCAGACTTCATCAAATAATTTTTAAAATCATCTGCTTTTCAGAGGATTAGCTAAAGAAACGTGCAAACCAACTTTTACCTTTTTTCTGCTCCTGCGAACGCAAATAATGCAGCATATTGTCACGTACTGCATCGACATAATCCTGATCATCATGCTGAATATGGTTAATCAACCATTTAGACAATAAACGATACAAGTCATGTTCTACCGATTCGCCATTGGCAAAACGCTGACGGCAATCATTCAAACGCTTCACAAAGAGTTCGTGAATACCGCGATGCGATGGTAAGTATTGATAATTGACCTGTGACAACAAGTTTTCTTCAAAGCTAAAATGCGATTGCGTATAGTCAATCAAGTCATCCAAGACTTCTTTGATTTGCTCCCGCGCACCTGTCGCTCGTATTTTTTCCAGCGCATTAATATAGTCCAGAATTTGTCGATGTTGATTGTCAATCACATCAATTCCAATATTAAATTTCTCACTCCATTCCATGATTTACCCCTCAGATTTTTTGCTTAAAGTCGTGTTTTATTGCATCGTCCCGATGCCGTATTATCCTAATGATTAAATCCATAATTATTTTATGGAATTTGATACTAGCCGCTTTTAATTTTTAAATCCATATAGAAAATAAGGTTTTTTAAGCAACTTAGACCATAGTTGTATTTTTCAGCATTTATCATAAAAATTCATAAAATTATCATAGAGATGAAACAAACTACCCCACCTCGTTAACAGATGCTATTTTCACTTTTTTTATGGATGTAATACCGTACTCAGACTGTATTAAATCTAGCTCAAACCACTAATAAATAATTCTCATTTGCAGTTTCTTCAAAAAATTCACGATTTATCCTTATTTCACTTCTATAATCCTTTTAATTTCTTTTTCTGTTTTTTGACTCATGCCAAAAATAAAATCGACCAAACTTATTGCGGGAATTATCATTGCGCTGATGCTGGCATTTGCCGCTTGGTATTTTTTAAAACCCAAAGAACAACAACCGCAATACATTACTGCCGAAGTGAGCCGTGGAGATATTGAAAGTGCGGTTTTAGCAACAGGCGTGCTTGAAGCCACCAAAATGGTCAGCGTTGGTGCGCAGGTTTCAGGTCAAGTCAAAAAAATGTATGTTCAGTTAGGCGATCAGGTCAAACAAGGACAGTTGATTGCCCAAATTGACTCTGTACGACAGGAAAACGAGTTTAAAACAGCACAAGCCAGTATTAAAAACCAACAGGCACAATTGGCGGTTCGACAAGCCAATCTCGCCAAAGTCGCAGCAGAATATCAGCGTCAACAAGCCATGTATGCGCAAGATGCGACCTCACGTGCCGAACTTGAAACTGCCTTAGCCAACTATAAAACTTCACAAGCAGAAATTGCTGCCATTAACGCTCAAATTGAACAGTCACGCCTAACTTTAGACACGTCTAAAGAAAATTTAGGTTATACCCGTATTCTTGCCCCAATGGATGGCACTGTCGTCGCAATTGTGACCGAAGAAGGTCAAACCGTGAACGCCAATCAAAGTGCGCCCACGATTGTTAAATTAGCCAAACTTGACACCATGACTGTAAAAGCAGAAATTTCTGAAGCGGATGTGATGAAGGTCGAAGAAGGACAAACGGTTTATTTCACCACCTTGGGCAACAGTGAGAAAAAACATTACGCTACTTTACGTCAGGTAGAACCTGCACCCAAATCCATCAATACCGAAAGCAATAACAACACCTCATCATCTTCAAGTTCTGCCGTGTACTACAACGCTTTATTTGACGTACCAAATGAAGACGGCAAACTACGCATCAATATGACTGCACAAGTATCCATTGTTTTGGCAGAAGCGCGCAATGTGCTGACCATTCCTGCTGCTGCGGTGCAAGGTGCAAACCGTTCACGCAGTCGTAGCAACAGCAATAATTCAGACAGCAACGCACGTACTGAACGCAACAATACCGATGCCAGCTCTGCCAAACGCCCTGCCCGTTTGGAATTGACAGCCAATGAAAAAGCCTTGGTTGATCAAGGTAAAGCCTCTTTAGGCATGGTACGTGTACTGCAAGCCGATGGCTCAGCTCGACCTCAATCGGTATTGCTTGGCTTAAATAACCGTGCAACAGTACAAGTCATTCGTGGCTTAAAACTGGGCGATCAAGTCATTATTGCCGATGGCTCCGATACCTCAAACGATGCGGCGAAGCGTGGTGGTCGTGTTGGCCCATCAGTGAGAATGTAAGATGAGTCAGTCACAACCTCTGTTAGAGGTCACCAATCTGACCCGTGAATTCCCTGCGGGTGAATCTACAGTGCAGATTCTCAAAGGCATTGACCTGAAGATCTACCCAGGTGAATTGGTTGCCATTGTAGGTCAGTCGGGTTCGGGGAAATCCACTCTCATGAATATTTTGGGCTGTCTGGATCAACCCACCACTGGCAGCTATAAAGTCAAAGGACGTGAAACCCGACAACTTGAAGCCGATGAACTGGCACAGCTACGTCGTGAATATTTTGGTTTTATTTTCCAGCGCTATCACTTATTGGGTGATTTAAGCGCTGCGGGCAACGTCGAAGTGCCTGCAATTTATGCAGGTGCCGATGTTGAAGAACGACAAACTCGCGCAACTGCGCTGCTCAGTGATTTAGGTCTAGCCGATAAAACCCAAAACCGCCCAAGTCAGCTTTCAGGTGGGCAACAACAACGTGTATCCATTGCACGTGCCTTGATGAATGGTGGCGATGTGATTCTTGCCGATGAACCCACAGGTGCACTCGACAAGAATAGCGGTATTGAAGTGATGCGGATTTTGCGTGAGCTGAATGCCAAAGGTCACACCATCATCTTGGTCACACATGACCATAATGTCGCTAAAAATGCCACACGGATTATTGAAATCAGTGATGGGCTTATTATTTCTGATCAGCCCAACACACCTGCCGATCAGGATGATATTACTCAACAAACCTTGCAACATCCGCCACAAAAAAGAACTTCAGCTTGGCGCTCTGTATTTGATCGTTTAGGTGAAGCCTTCCGCATGGCGCTACTGGCGATGAATGCACATCGCATGCGCACCTTTTTAACCATGCTCGGGATTATTATCGGGATCGCTTCGGTTGTATCTGTTGTGGCACTGGGCAATGGTTCACAGAAACAAATTTTAGAAAACATCAGCAGTTTAGGCACCAATACCATCACCGTGTTTCAAGGGCGTGGTTTTGGTGATACCTCGCGCTCATCTCAGCTTAAAACCCTAATTCCTGCCGATGCCGATGCTTTGGCAGAACAACCTTATGTGGATGGGGTCAGCCCATCGGTCAATAGCAACGTCACAGTACGTTTTAAAGACACCGAGGCTTCTGCCACAGTCAATGGTGTGAGCGAAGACTTTTTCTATGTGCGCGGCATGAACTTCCAGTCGGGTCAGCCTTTTGACAAACACAGCGTGCTGGAACAAGCGCAAGATGTGGTGATTGATCACAACACCAAAAATACATTTTTTAGTGATGGCAGCAACCCTGTCGGGCAAGTAATTTTATTGGGCAGCGTACCCAGCCGTATTATTGGCGTGGTCGAAGAACAAAAAAGCATGATGGGCAATGCCGACAGCTTAAATGTGTATTTGCCCTACTCTACGGTAATGAGCCGCATGCTTGGCCAAAGCCATGTGCGCAGCATTATTGTACGAGTCAAAGATGAATATCCAAGTGCTGCAGCAGAAAATGCCATCCTAAGTCTGTTGGTACAGCGTCATGGTGCGCAGGATGTATTTACTCAAAATGCCGACAGTATCCGTGAAACCATCCAACAAACTACCGCCACCATGACCTTACTGGTTTCTGCTATTGCAGTGATTTCACTGGTGGTCGGTGGAATTGGCGTAATGAACATCATGTTGGTCTCTGTCACAGAACGCACCCAAGAAATTGGGGTACGCATGGCAGTCGGCGCACGACAAAGCGATATTTTGCAGCAATTTTTAATTGAAGCCATTTTAGTGTGTATTTTAGGCGGTGTACTTGGCGTCTTGCTCGCACTCGGAATTGGGCAATTGATTAATCATGTGGCAGGTGGAACCTTTCAAATGGCGTACTCCACCACCTCGATTGTAGCCGCTTTTGTCTGTTCAAGCCTGATTGGAATTGTGTTCGGTTTTATTCCTGCACGTAATGCTGCCCAACTGAACCCTGTCGATGCGCTATCTAGAGAATAAGGAATTAGAGTAAGGAATGATGATGCGATTTAACCAGAAGTCACGACAATTCAGCCAACTCGTCACTGCGCTTTTTCTTGGCAGCAGCTTAGTGGGTTGTGCAGCCGTAGTCAAAACACCTTATCAGGCACCTGCTGTAAATATTCCTCAACAGTTTGAGCAGCAGCAAAAAAGCCAGCAAGTCCTTGCACAACTAAATACAGACCGTTGGTGGACACTCTTTCACGATGCTGCTTTAAATCAATTGGTTGAACAAGTCTTGGCGCGTAACAGTGACCTCGCGGTTGCAGGACTGAATTTACAACAAGCCAGATTACAAGCCAAACAAAGCCAAAGTCAGCAAGGTGTCCGGATTGGCAATGCAGGTATTTCTACAGGGCATCAATTTAGTTTAGAGGGCAATGGTGATACAGCGCGTGGGATTTCGCTGAATTATCCCGGACTGAGCTATGAATTGGACTTATTCGGTAAACTTGCCAATCAGACTGAAGCTGCACGTTGGGAAGCCTTAGCCACCGAACAAGACTTACAAGCCACCGCACAAAGCCTGATTGCAACCACTGCCAATTTATATTGGCAATTGGGTTATTTAAATGAACGCTATGTTGTCGCACAACAAAACCTTGCCAGTACGCAAAAAACGTATCAATTGGTCAGTGCGCAATATCGCGCGGGTGCAGTTTCAGGATTGGATTTAAACCAAGCCGAACAAGCCCTGCAAAGTCAAAAATCAACCTTGAGCCAAATTGCACAGCAAAAAGTTGAAACACGCACCGCCTTGGCAGTTTTACTGCATCAACCTGTGCAAATGTTGAATATCAATGAACCACAGAGTTTAGCCGTTGTTCGTTTACCGAATATTACTGCTGGCTTACCTGCAGAACTGCTGTCACGTCGTCCCGACTTACGTGCAGCCGAATTACGTTTACGTAAAGCCTTGGCCAATAAAGATGCCAATCGAGCCAGTTATTACCCATCCATCAGTCTTACAGGCACACTCAGTACAGGTGTCGGTACAGGCGCGCATACCTCTTTAAGCGATGCCCTAAAAAACCCAATTGCCACTTTAGGTGCAGGTTTAACCCTGCCATTTTTGCAATGGAATGATATGCAGCGCGATCTAAAAGTGAATGCTTTGGAATATGAAAAAGCCATTGTGCAATATCGACAAACTTTATATAAAGCCTTTGCCGATGTCGAAAATGCACTGTCAGCACGAACCGCGCTGAATCAACAAGTCGCGCTGCAAAGCCGCAATTTAGCACTGGCAGAGAAAACTGAACGCTTAACTGAGGTGCGTTATCGGCATGGTGCGATTGCCTTAAAAAACCTGCTAGATGCACAAGAAACCACCCGCAATGCACGTTTAAGTTTATTGCAGACCAAGCAAAACCAATACAACGCCTATGTGACTTTATTGCAAGCGTTGGGTGGTAGTCCGATTCAAAACATTCAATAATGCAAGAGTTGATCTAAATTGATCACGATAAAAAAAGCCTGTGGATGATTTTAAACATCCACAGGCTTTTGCTTGCTTTGTATATAAACTTTGAAATTAAGTTTTCTCAGATAATAACGCTTCTTTACTTAATACTTGATGGCTACTGGTCGCAATTGGCAAACTGACTTTAAAAGTCGTTCCCACACCTTCTTTCGATTCCACCACAATTTGCCCGTGGTTCAAATCGACAAAACGCTTACACAACACCAAACCTAAACCAATACCCTTTTCACCTGCAGTGCCTTTAAAACTAACAGTAAGTTTAGGCTCGAACAGCGTTTCGAGTTGTTGTGCAGTCATGCCCAAACCCGTATCTTGAATATAAATATCCACACTGGTTTCTGTTTGCTCTGCACGTAAAATGACTTTGCCTGTGCCATCGGTAAAGGTAAATTTCAGCGCATTCGACACCAAATTTTGAATCACCGAGGTAATCATATTGATGTCGGCATAAACTTTAATGCCTTCTTCAACTTGATCAATCAGTTCAATATTTTTCTTGATTGCCAAACTTTTCAACACATCGCAAACAATTTTGGTCGATTGCTTTAACTCAAAATTAATTGGGTGATACACAAAGCGTCCACCCTCTGCCATCGCCCAATTCAATAAACTTTCTAGCAAGTTATAGGTCGATTGTGCTGTGTCGAATAAATAGTCGGCAATATTTTGAATACTAGAATCATCCAAAGTTTCGCGCTCTTGCGCTAAAACTTCCGAAAACCCCAATAAGCCATGAAATGGCGCGCGCAAATCATGCGCAATAATTTGGAAAAATTTGGTTTTACTAAAATTCAATGCAGACTGCTGTTCATACAGTTCTTTTAAGCTTGCATAATCAACTTTTAATTCAATATAACGCACCAAACCTGCAGCAAACTCCGCCACTGTCGGCAAAGCACCTAAACTAAACGCTTCTTCACGATGATCAAATAACAACAACTGCCCAATCGACTCGCCATCGGTTTTGAGTAAATCCAGTGCGATTAGGCGCGCGGCTTCTATCCCCAAACTTGCGATGTGCTGCACAAAATTTGCATATTGAGGATGTTGAGGTTCAATCAGTTGCTGACCTTGAAAGAAAGCGTCTAACCGTGCGTTTGGGTTGGCACGAAAGGCTTTAAAAACTTGATTGGTGGAATACCAGATGTACGGCTCATTTTTAAAAGTCAAAATGGCATGATCTACTTGCAGCATTTGACGGGCAAACTTCAAAAAACCATCAATTTGGTTACTTGGCGTATGTACACCCAATAATAACGAGAGTGTGCAAGCACTGAGTTGCTCCGTTTCAGGACCAATTTCCAGCAACTGTATTTTCATTTTTGCCTCGTTAATTAAAGTGTGCCGCGCCTATGAATTATTTTGTCTACAAAACTCATCCACTGAATTCAGAGTTAACCTACAAACTTTAACACAAAACACAAGCTTTCAAACTAATTTAAAAAACTGCGTAACAACTCGGCATTTCTTCTTTACTACTTGATTTTTTCATCTATGGATTAACAAGGGTTTAGCTCACGCTTGATTATGATTTTTGATGGATCAAACGGTGCTACAAACCCACTAAAAAATACGCTTATTTTTGTAAAATTTGGACCATAAAAATAGATCTAAACTTTTAAAATATAAATCAGGCTTTTTATCTGTAGATTTCCCTCCGTTTTTGAAGAAAATCTCAACTTCTATACAAGAGTTTACATTGCATCACACTGTAAAAAATAGAAGCAACATATTGATAAACATATAAAATAAATAGAATAAATATATTTACCTATCATTTTCATCGGTTATTTATCAAACATTCGACTTAAGTCGAACCCTCAACTGGTTAATTTATAATAAAATATACATATATTTTTGATGTCATATCTTCATCATACGATTTGATTAGTATTTCAACAGTAAATACTCAAGGCGATTTTTAGGTTTAAATAGGCTCATTTTTACATTAAGCCGTGTCTTGACTCGCACAAATGCGACACATCATTTCGTAGCGAAATGGCGTCATCACTGTAATTACGTTGACTGAAATGCATAGAGAGTCGATACTCTCAAGGTTAAATTAGGCAAATCGGTTCGCAGGGGCTGAGTCATCATCTCGCTCCTAAAAAACTCAATCAAAGCAAGGGGCTATATATGGCTGGTGGAAAGTCAAAAATCATTTACACACTGACCGATGAGGCGCCATTGTTGGCGACCTACTCTCTACTGCCGATCATTGAGACCTTTACTAAGCCTGCTGGCATCGAGATTGTCAAGAGTGATATCTCTGTAGCAGCACGCGTACTCTCTGAATTCTCGGAATACCTAAGCGAAGAACAGAAGGTAGCCGACAACCTCGCAGAGCTTGGACGTCTCACGCAAGATCCAGATACCAATATCATCAAACTTCCAAACATCAGTGCTTCAGTTGCTCAGTTAGTTGCATGTATCAAGGAATTACAAGCAAAAGGCTATGCAATTCCTGACTATCCTGAAAATGAAAATACTGCAGAAGATAAAGCTTTACGCGCTCGTTTTGGCAAATGCTTAGGCTCAGCAGTAAACCCTGTATTACGTGAAGGTAACTCTGACCGTCGTGCACCTGCTGCAGTGAAAAACTATGCGAAAAAACACCCGCACTCTATGGGTGAATGGAAGCAATGGTCACAAACTCACGTTTCACACATGGATGAAGGCGACTTCTACCATGGCGAAAAATCGATGACGCTTGACCGCGCACGTAACGTAAAAATGGAACTCATCACTCAATCTGGTGAAACCATTGTACTGAAAGAAAAAGTAGCGTTACTTGACGGCGAAATCATCGATTCTATGTTCATGAGCAAGAAAGCGCTTTGCGACTTCTATGAAAAAGAATTGGATGATTGTAAAGAAGCAGGCATTTTGTTCTCTTTACACGTAAAAGCGACCATGATGAAAGTTTCACACCCGATTGTATTCGGTCACTGTGTGAAAATTTACTATAAAGAAGCGTTTGAAAAACACGGTAAATTGTTTGAAGAACTTGGCATTAACGTCAACAACGGTATGGCAGGTCTTTATGAAAAGATCGAAACCTTACCAACTTCTTTACGTGAAGAAATCATCGAAGATTTACACGCATGCCAAGAACACCGCCCTGCACTTGCAATGGTGGATTCTGCAAAAGGCATCACCAACTTCCACTCTCCAAACGACGTAATTGTAGATGCTTCTATGCCTGCAATGATTCGTGGTGGCGGTAAAATGTGGGGTGCTGACGGTAAACCTTACGACTGTAAAGCAGTAATGCCTGAATCTACTTTCGCGCGTATTTACCAAGAAATGATCAATTTCTGTAAGTGGAATGGTAACTTCGACCCACGTACGATGGGTACTGTGCCAAACGTAGGTTTGATGGCGCAAAAAGCTGAAGAATACGGCTCACACGACAAGACTTTTGAAGTTCCTGCTGCAGGTGTTGCAAACATCACTGATATTGACACTGGTGAAGTGTTGATGACTCAAAACGTAGAAGAAGGCGACATCTGGCGTATGTGTCAGGTGAAAGATGCACCTATTCGCGACTGGGTTAAACTTGCAGTAACACGTGCACGTAACTCTGGTATGCCAGCAATTTTCTGGTTAGACCCGTACCGTCCACACGAAAACGAAGTGATCAAGAAAGTTCAAAAATACTTAAAAGATCACGACACGACTGGTTTAGATATTCAAATCATGTCACAAGTTCGTGCGATGCGTTATACACTTGAGCGTGTTGCGCGTGGTTTAGACACCATTTCTGTAACAGGTAACATCTTACGTGACTACCTCACTGACTTGTTCCCAATTATGGAGCTTGGTACTTCTGCGAAAATGTTATCTATCGTTCCGTTAATGGCGGGTGGTGGTATGTACGAAACTGGTGCGGGTGGTTCTGCGCCTAAACACGTACAACAACTTGTTGAAGAAAACCACTTACGTTGGGATTCATTAGGTGAGTTCCTTGCGCTTGCTGCTTCTTTAGAAGAAATGGGTATTAAAGAAGATAATACTCGTGCGAAATTACTTGCATCAACTCTTGATCAAGCGACCAGCAAATTACTTGATAACGACAAGTCTCCATCACGTCGTACTGGCGAACTGGACAACCGTGGCAGCCACTTCTACTTGGCAAAATTCTGGGCAGAAGCACTTGCTGCTCAAGATGAAGATGCTGAGTTGAAAGCGAAGTTTGCACCACTTGCACAAGCTTTAGCTGCAAACGAAGACAAAATTGTTGCTGAACTTGCGGAAGTACAAGGTAAATCGGTTGATATCGGTGGTTACTACGCAGTAGATCAAGCTAAAGTGAATGCAGTAATGCGTCCAAGCGCAACATTCAATGCTGCACTTGATGCAGCTCAATAAGATGATGCAAAACTAACCTAAGTTAGTGATGTAAAAAACCAGCGCTTCGGCGCTGGTTTTTTTACACCCTCATTTATATAGTGTTATGACAACTATTTCATTTTATGCTTAGATCTAAATTTTATGAATGTGAGTTATCAAAGGTTAGGATTTTTCATTCAACTATAGCCATAAAATAAGGAAAACCTAAAATGGCAAATTCATGGGGAATACCAAAGCACATAGAAGATGCGGTCTCGGAGCGAGACCTGTGCTGTGTATATTGCGGCAAAAAGTTTGGCACTGAAAGAGCTAATAAGAAGTCTTGGGAACACATTATCAACGATATAAGAATAACAACCTTATCCAATATTGCATTGTGCTGTGTTGGCTGCAATGCATCTAAAGGCAATAAAGACTTAGCAACTTGGTTCCATTCTGAGAATGCTCGAAAAAGAGGCGTCACCACTGAGACAATTGCAGATGTCATCAAAGTAGCTTTAGATAGTTAATAAAGCTTTTAAGTACCACAAGCCCTATAAGACACCCGATCAATCACATTTGATTATTGTATTGATCTAATAATTTAAGCTTAACATCTGATTCCACCATGAGTATCCAAACAAAGATCGGGTACTCATTTTACGAAGTGACCACCTGATATGTGGCTAATAGAATCATCGAAAATTTTCTAGGGATTTGATATAAGTTATTAATTTCAGACAATAAAAAACCCCCAAGTCTTAATATGCTTGAGGGCTTTTCCTTTATATGGTCCCGAGGGTCAGAACTATATCCAAACAATAACACCATGATATTAAAAGATATTTTAATTAAATATACCAATGTATATCTTTATTTTCTATTTCACCCTGCTTCAACACTCGTTCGCTAGGCTCTATATCTTGATGAATAATTATCTGAATTTTCAACGAAATAAAAAGCCAACTTTCAATCGTCGGCTTTGTTGTTAGCAATATTTAGCAGATTGGCTCGGTTGATCCCCCATGTGAAATATTAAACAATTTGTCTTCTTAACATAATGATTTTTAATATCCGAAGATATATGTGCCTCATCGCTTATATATGTTTTATATTTCAAATCAATATGATTAATATTCTTACTGCCTTTCCAAGAAAATAGATTCTCATGCCACTATCTAAACGTAGAAAAAAACCGCATGAACCGTACCAGGTTTGTCGGAGACTTTTTTATTTAAGTTAGGCCACCTGACCTAACGGATTAATCTTATCATAGTACATTGCTTCAAACTCAAAAGGCGATACATAACCCAGTGCGCTGTGTACACGTTCTTTATTGAACCAATCGACCCAGTTTAGTGTCGCAAGTTGTACATCCGCTAAACCTTGCCAATCCGCTTTTAAATATTCAATCACCTCTGTTTTGTATAAGCCATTCACCGTTTCAGCCAAAGCATTATCGTATGAATCACCGG